>JAITXE010000091.1 GCA_031284925.1 Methanobrevibacter sp. | reverse complement strand
AAGTTAGCTCATTTTAATAGGGAAAGAATACCAGAACGTGTTGTGCATGCTAAGGGAGCTGGTGCTCATGGTTACTTTGAAGTTACAAATGACCTTTCAAAGTATACGAGAGCTAATTTCTTATCAAAGATTGGTAAAAAAACCGAAATATTTTCTCGACTCTCTACTGTGGGTGGAGAAAGAGGTTCTGCTGATGCTAAAAGAGATCCTCGTGGGTTTGCAGTGAAATTTTACACTGAAGAAGGAAACTATGATTTGGTTGGGAATAATATTCCTATATTTTTTATTAGGGATGTTATAAAATTTCCAGATTTCGTTCATACACAAAAAAGACATCCAGCCACTAATTTAGCTGATTCTGATATGTTTTGGGATTTTTTATCCTTAACTCCGGAATCTGTTCATCAAGCAACATTCTTATTCACTGATAGAGGTACACCATTAGATTATAGGCACATGGATGGATTTTCAAGCCATACTTACATGTGGTATAATGAGAAAGAAGAGCATGTCTGGGTAAAATATCATTTTAAAACAGCTCAAGGAAATAGAACCTTAACAAATGAGGAATCTATTAGAATTAGTGGTGAAAATCCAGATCATGCAACTGAAGATTTACATAATGCTATTGAAAATGGTGATTATCCTCAATGGGATGTTTATGTTCAGATTATGACTAAAGAGGAAGTAAAAGAATATAAGTTTGATCCATTTGATGTTACTAAAGTATGGTATCATGGAGATTATCCATTAATTCCTCTTGGAAAAATGGTTTTAAATAAAAATCCAGAAAATTACTTTGCAGAAGTTGAGCAAGCTGCTTTTGCACCTTCAAACTTCGTTCCAGGAATTGGTCCATCTCCAGATAGATTATTACAAGGAAGACTCTTTACTTATGAAGATACCCAAAGACATAGATTAGGCCCAAATCATCATCAAATCCCAATTAATCGTGCTAAAAATGCTAAGATTAATAATTATCAAAGAGACGGAACAATGAATGTTGATGATAATGGAGGATCAGGTCCTAACTATTATCCAAACTCTCAAGATGGTCCAGTCCCTGATATTTCTTTTAAACCACCAGCTATTGAAATAGAAGCTGTTATAGACAAACACACACGACCTGTTGAAGATGTTGATTTCATCCAAACAGGTGAATTTTGGAGAAGAGTATTAAATGATACAGATAAAGATCATTTAGTTTCTAATCTCATGGGTCATTTAGGTAATGCCCAAGAAAGAATTCAATACAGACAAACAGCTCTTTTTTACAAGGCAGAACCAGAATACGGAACTCGTGTAGGGAAGAGCCTTGGATTAGATATATCTAAAGTTAAAAAATTAGCTGAAATGACACAAGAAGAAAGGGTAGAAGCTACAAAAAGTTAATATCCACATTTCTTTTAAACATTTATTCTTTTTTCATGAATTATATTAAAAATACTTATTTTTTATAAAAATAAAATGGGTGTGAGTTAATGGATGAGTCTCTATTAATTATTAATGCTGAAAGCTATTTAAAAGAAATAGAGCAAGAAAAAATAGATTTAAATAAAATTTCCATTTTTTCAACATTCAAATCAACTTACTCTATCTTTAATAATAGATTAAAAAACTTACAAGAACTAAAAAAAGACATGGATATCAAAGGATATACAGCACCAAATCGTTCACTTATAAATTATGGTATCAGTAATTATAATGATTCATTTCATGATGAAATGTTTGAAAATAACAAACAAAACCAATTTTTTAGAACAAAGGCAAGCTCTAAAAAAAATATTTTTGATCGTGTTAAATCTGCAATTGATGCTCATAAAATAGCTATTGGTCACTTTCAAGAGTTTGCTTATATTAAATGTGATGCTTGTGGTAAAACTCACAGGGTATCTGATTTTTTTAACTTAAATAATCAAGTATGTGTCTGTAAATCAGAGAATTTATCTCTTGAAATCTCTAAAAATGGGGTTTCTAGAATTGAAATCATTAATTACTTACCACTATCTGGAAATTACATGGTTTTATTATCTAAGTTAAACAATTGCGGAAGAGAATCATTTAAAAAAGTTTTAAAATATATGAATCAGGAAAAAAATAGTGTTGTAAAAACTGTTTCTCTTGTAATAAGATTTAAGAAAAATGATAGATGGACTAGAAAAAAAATTAATTTAGACTTACAATACACTGAGAGCTATGAAGAAAAAATTAGAAAAGACTATGGAAAAAATGTAAGAATTGAAGTTTTACGATTTCACAGATTAAAACCAAGTATAATAAATGAAAAACAGACAAGAAATGCATTGGCATTAGCTTATGCAGGACATTGTCAGAAATTAATAGAAGAAAACAAGGAGGATATACTAAAGAAACATATTAAAAACATTAAAACTTTAAAAGAATATGATAAACTGATTGAAGATACAATAGTAAACAAGCCAGACTTTCTTGATGAACAAGATAGTAAAGAGTGGAGAAAATTTGAAATAGAAAAAAATCTTAAAATTAAGGGATTAATGGATAAAAATGGAAATATTAATTCCAGCTTGTCTAAAGATATTAAAACTCGTGATAAATTAGAAAAAAGCATATTCACGCAAATTGCACCTACAATGATACTACTGGATATCTTTAAGTTTTATATAACTAAATCAAAGGATGTGAGACGAAGATATAAAAGTCCTTTTCCATATCTTAGAGATGACATTGATAGAAAACAACGAGAAGTATTCACATTAATAAATAATCAAGCCATTAATATTCTTAAAATATATAATCATGAGAACATAGTTAAAATTAAGGACATGGATCTCATATTACATAAAAAATTTAAGTTAGAAGAATACATTAAAGGAACACAGATTAATCAGCTTGCTTTTGGTGGGGCTATAATTAGTTTATATTCTAATTTAGATATTTCAATAATTTCTAAATTATTCTGTATTGATGAAAAAAGTATTGAAAAAGAGATTAAAAATATAAAATCAATTGCAAAACCAAGAACTCAAAAAGCTAAAGATTTCATAAATATAATAAATAAGTAAAACCATTATATTTTAAACAAATAAATACAAAAAAAGAAACTTCATTTTTTTAAGTTTAAAACAGGAATTTTCTTCTTTAAGTTTCCCGTTAGAAAAAAATAAGTTTTTAAAATAAAGAAAAAGCATGACTAACCAAGATAAACACATGATTAAAGAAATTCATATAAAAGAACTATTAACTTCAAAAAAAATTGTTGAATTGATCGATACATATCCTGCTTTAGAGAAAATAAGTTGTCCAAATAGCATATATAATCGTGTTTCTAAGAAATATATTGGGGCTTTAAATGAATTAGAAATTTCTATTGAAGTAGGATATGATAAAAAAAGTTCTACAAAGTATAGTGAGAAATATAGTCAGGAGAAAGGTTTAAAAGTCCTTGAATTACTTCAAGAAAATAAAACCCCATCAGAAATAGCTACTATCTTAAACTTGTCAGTTAAAACAGTTTATTATTTAAAAAATAGGTCTTCTAACCCACCCATTAAACTTAAAAAAGGAAGAAAAAGAAAATATACTAAGCAACAAATTAAAAATATTAAAAATCTTCATGAAAAAGCTATTCCTGTTAAAGAAATATCTAAAATAGAAAATATTCCTATTAGAACACTTTATTATATTATTAAAAATTATATTTCTAATTTAAATTAAAACAACATAGATTTAGATTAAATAAATATTATTTTAATTATTGATATGATTTTTTTAAGAAAACCAGTATCATTTACTATAGCTGAATGAATTAAAAAAGTATATATATTAATTTAAAGTTAAATATAAAATAGTTTTAATTCTTATTTTTAGTTTTTTAAAAATGCATTCAACATTAACTTATTTTTAATTAATTTATTATTAAGCATTATTAATTAAGTCACTATCTAATTGAATTGGGGTGAAGCTAATGAAATTTTATGAATATATTGCAAAAAAATTGTTTAAAGATGAGGGGATACCTGTTTTAGATGGATTTGTAGCTTATTCTCCAGAAGAAGCACTGGAATTTACTTCAAAAATGGAAACTCCAGTGACACTTAAGTCACAGGTTTTAGTTGGGGGAAGAGGTAAAGCAGGTGGAATTAAATTCGCTGATAATCCTGGTGAAGCATTTAGTATAGCTTCAGATTTATTAAAAATGGATATTAAAGGAGAAAGAGTTAGACATCTTCTTATTGAGAAAAAAGTAAATATTAAAAAGGAATTCTTTTTAAGTATATCCATTGATAGATCCAATAAAAAGCCAGTGATTATTACTAGTTCTGAAGGTGGTGTTGATATAGAGGAATTAGCTCAAAATAGTCCTGAAAAAATAAATAAATATTATGTCAACCCTCTTGAAGAATTTTTACCGTATGAAACAAGAGAAATAGGAAGAAAAATAGGTATGGATAATGATTTGATTTCTTCTTTTGGATCTATTATATGGAAATTGTATCAATTATTCTATAAATATGATGCTCAAATAGCTGAAATAAATCCATTAGTTCTCACTGATGAAGGATTAATAGCTATAGATGCTAAATTAGAAGTTGATAATGATTCTTTATTCCGTCATGAAGATTTACTTCAATTAATGGAGTTTAAACCTAAAGAATTTGCATTTGTAAAACTTGGTGGAACTATAGCTGTTATAGGTAATGGAGCAGGTCTTACTTTAACTGGAATGGATTTAATTAAATATTATGGTGGTAGTCCAGCTACATTTTTTGATATTGGTGGTGGGGCATCTGAAGAAACTATTAAGAAAGCTTTAAATATGGTTTTACATTACGACCCAGTGAAAGTTGTTTTCTTAAATGTCCTTGGGGGGATAACAAGAGCAGATGATGTTGCAAAAGGAGTTATACATATTTTAAAATCTTCAAAACGAAAAACTAAAATGGTCATTCGCCTTACAGGAACAAATGAAAAAGAAGGGCAAAGATTATTAGAAGAAGCAGGAATTCCATACGAAGTTTCCATGGAAAAAGCAGCTAAAAGAGCTGTGGATTTATGTAATTCTTTAGAAAACAGTTAAGATTAAATAATTAAAAACACTTGGTGATTTAATGAGAATATTACTTATTCATTCAGATTATTTGAAATATCAAACTAAAAACAAAACTAAAATAGCCGAAAAGATTGATGAAAGCAAAAAAGAAAATGCCTTTGAAGAATCTTTAGTTGTGTTTTCAGCTGTTGAGAGAGAAGATGAAGAGAATATTGAAAAGCTTGTTGAAAATGTATTTAATGAAATAAAAGATACTTATGAGAAAGTAAATGCCAAAAACATAGTTCTTTATCCTTATGCACATTTATCTTCTTCATTAAGTTCTCCTAAAATAGCTATTGATGTACTTAAGAAGATTGAAAATAAATTTAGCACTGATGGATATGATATTTATAGGGTGCCATTTGGTTGGTATAAATCTTTTGAACTTTCATGTAAGGGTCATCCATTATCTGAGTTATCAAAAACTATTGGACATGGTAAAAATAAGGAAAATGAAGATTCAATTAAAGAAAAACCACAATTTTTAGTTCTAGATGAAAATGGTAACTCAACAAACCCCGAGGATTACAAATATTCAAGCAATGATTTTAAGAACTTAATGGAATATGAACTTGGAAACACACAATCTACGGGTGAAGAACCTCCTCATGTAAAATTAATGAGAGAAAAAGAGTTGTGTGATTATGAAAGTGTAGCCGATGTTGGACATTTGAAATGGTTTCCTAAAGGTAAATTAATCAGGGATTTACTTGCAGATTATGTATATGATTTAGTGGTTGAAAATGGAGCAATGCCAATTGAAACACCCGTGATGTATGATTTAGCCAATGATCCTATAAGAGAACATGCAGATAAATTTGGTGAGAGACAGTATAAAATCCAAACAAAAAGAGAGTTAATGCTTAGGTTTGCATGTTGTTTTGGAGCTTTTAGATTACTTTCTGATTCGTTTTTAACTTGGAAAAATCTTCCAGCTAAAATATATGAGTTATCCACATATAGTTTTAGATTAGAGAAAAGAGGGGAAGTTGTTGGACTTAAAAGGTTAAGAGGATTTACCATGCCTGATTGGCATACCGCATGTAGTAATATGGCTGAAACCTTGAAGGAATTTGAAAATCAGGTAAAAATTTGTTTAAAAACAGGTATAGACTTTGATCTTAATTATGAAATAATTTTTAGAGCATCAGTTGATTTTTATAATGAAAATAAACAATGGATGCATGATATTGTTAATACAATTGGAAAATCAGTTATTTTAGAATTGATTCCTAAAAGAAAACATTACTGGGTTTGTAAAATAGATTTTGCAGCTATTGATACTTTAGGAAGACCAATTGAAAATCCAACAGTTCAAATTGATGTTGAAAGTGGAAAAAGATTTGATATTAATTATCTAGAAAAGGATGGAAAAGAACATAACCCAATAATCATCCATTGTAGTCCGACTGGAAGTATAGAAAGAGTCATATGTAGCTTACTTGAAAAAGCATCCTTACAAGAAAAATCAGCAATGCTCCCATTGTGGTTATCACCCACCCAAGTTAGAATAATTCCAATAGCAAATAATCATCTAAAATTCTCAAAAGAATTATTAAATGAAATATCTAAGGATAATATCCGTGTAGATATTGATGATACTACAGAGAGATTGGGTAAAAAAATAAGGAATGCATCTAAGCAATGGATACCATACACTGTAGTAATTGGAGATAAAGAGCTTGAAGGAGATAAATTCTCTGTATCTATCCGTTCTACTGGAGATAAAAAAAAGATGAGTATAACTGAACTTGTTAAAGAGATTAAATCTCGAGGTGAAAATTTACCCTTTAAAAAATTAACAATCCCTAAAACTATTTCAGATAGAATAAAATTCTGAGAATGAGATTAGTCAAAATTCTTTAAATTATTTTTTCAAAAGTATTTATAATAAAATATATTTAATAAATAGTATTGTAAAACTTAAATGAAAAATATTTATATTTTTACTATTTTTAATAAATTCATTTTATAATATTCATTGAAAATAAAGGAGATTAGATATGTATAATATTGGAGAAGCTTTAATTGGGGAAGGAAATGAATTAGCACATGTAGATTTAATAATTGGCGATAAAGAAGGCCGTGTTGGTGATGCTTTTGTAAATAGTATTAGTGAACTATCTATAGGACATACACCCGTACTTTCTGTTATTAGACCTAATTTATTAACAAAACCAGCAACTTTAATTATTCCTAAAGTAACAATAGAAAATCTAAGTGATGCAAGTAAAATATTTGGTCCAGCACAAACAGCTGTTGGTAGAGCTGTTGCAGATTCTGTTGCAGAAGGCGTAATTCCAAAAAATAAGGCTGAGGAGATAGTTATACTTGCAAGTGTGTATATAGATCCTAAAGCTAAAGATTATAGAAAAATATATCAATACAACTATGGTGCCACTAAATTAGCTATCAGACGAGCATTAAGTAACTATCCATCCATTGAAAAAGTTTTAGCTGAAAAAGATCGTGGAACTCATCCAATAATGGGCTTTAAAGTAACAAGACTATGGAGTCCCCCATATTTACAAATTGCTTTAGATTTAGATAACCTTGAAACTATGGAAAAAATAATATCTAAAATTCCAGATAGAGAAAGAATATTAATTGAAGCAGGAACTCCTTTAATTAAAAAATTTGGTGTGGGTGTAATATCTAAAATAAGGGAGTTAAGACCAGATGCATTTATAATAGCTGATTTAAAAACATTAGATGTTGGACGAGTTGAAGTTGTAATGGCAGCTAATGAAACCGCTGATGCAGTATGTATTTCAGGACTTGGAAATTTAGAATCTATTGAAAAGGCTGTTCATGAAGCAAGAAAACAAGGAATATATTCAATACTTGATATGATGAATGTTGAAAATCCTAATGATAAATTAAAACAAATTAAGGATAGTTTAAAACCAAACATAGTTCTTTTACACAGAAATGTTGATCTTGAAACTTCAAAAGCAGAAAAAGGTGAAAGCACTGGAGATAATACTGCATGGGGAAACATTAAAAATATTAAGAAAATCATTGGAACTGGTCTTGTATCTGTAGCAGGAGGAATAACCCCTAAAAAAATCGAAGAAGGTATAACTAATGGGGTTGACATCTTTGTTGTAGGACGATACATAATTGGATCTCATGATGTTAGAAGATCAACTGAAGACTTCTTAGAACAATTACCTCAAGATCCAGATAATATGAGATTAGCTCTTGATGAAGATGAAACAACAAATTAATTAGGAGAGACATTTTCTGATATTTGTCTTTTCAAAATAAAATTGTTTTTAATGAGTTCTTTGATAATTTTAAAATTAAATTTTATCATAAGCTCCATTTTCTTTTTTTGGCAATGGTAAATTACATGTGTGATTTTTCATCTGAAAAAACTTATAAAATTGCCTAAAAAAATAAATGGATGTATGTGAACAAATACTTTTAATGGATAAAATGATTTTTGAAAAATTGGAAAATCCACATCAAATTTTACAGTACCTAATTTTCTCATATTTTAAGCTATGTTATTGATAATTAATTTATTAACTTAAATCAATTGTTTGTAATATAAAAATCTAAAACCTCTTCTAATTTATTTAATCGCCTATATAACTTTTGTTTTCTTTTTTTAGAAGATTTAACTGGTTTAAGAATAACAAAAAACCTTGCTCTACCCGATTTTGTAGTTTTATGTTCAATCGCATTAGATAAATCCGTTCTACCTTCAGTAGCTATTTTAGGGACATTAAGTATTGGGAGAACTCTTAATAAAGTTGATAACTTAGCAGATACACTACAAACCTCATTAGACAATGGCGAAAATAAAGTTTTATTGCCTACTCCTTTATCAGCAGACTTACATTTAGTTCCACAAGAAGTGATTAGGAAGTTTAGTATAATATTCTATTCTTCTCCTGAAGATGCAGCATACAAAGCATTAGGTATAGAATAAAATATATAAAATCAATAATATAACTATGATGGATTCTCAAAAAAATAAATTAAAAAGTATTCGTGAAGAAAATAAGATTTCAGAGCATTCTGTAAAGTTAACAGAGACGAAACAGCTTAGTTTGGATAAATTTCAACCTGAAATTGGAATGGAAATTGATGGTAATAGTTACAGCCATAAACTGTTTAAAACATTAGAACTAATAGCTAAAAATGGATCTCAGAGAAAAACAGCAGAGAAATTAAATGTTGCACATAGTGTTCTTAATCGTAGGATTAAAAATGCTGAACTTAAATTAGGTTTTAATCTGGTTGAAAGTAGTAAAATTGGGTCTTATTTAAGTGAAAAAGCTAAGCAATTACTTGATGAATATATTAAATATGAAAATAAGGTTGTGGATATGGAAAAAATCATGGTTTATGGTGGTCCAATTACCTTAGCGCTTTTAGAATATTTAAAGGATGATTTTCCAGCAAATATTGGTCTTTATAGTTGTAGTGCTGAAAATTCTTATTGTTTAGCAGAGAGAAATTTAGTGGATATTTTAGCTTTAGATGATCCTTTACTCGGATTTAAAAAAGACTTAGATTTTATTCCAATAGCTCATGATTATCTTGTATTATTAACCAATGATGAAAATCAAAAAACAAATGAAATAAAACATATAGATAATTTGGATGGTCTTGATTTTGTATCAGTAAATGGTACTGCTCAAAGATTAGCTTGGCAAACTCTAAAAGATAATGATATAAATTTTAATATTGTTGAGACTTTTAATTCACAATATGCCGCATTTAAGATGGTTAAAAATTCTAGATCACTTTATACATTTCTAAATGCCAGCTTTTTCAGTGGAAATAATATATTAAAAAGAGAAACAGAGCATGTGATAAGTTTAATACCTTTGAATAAGGATAAAAGAGGGGTTGATGAATTTATTAATTATGTTCTAAATGAGGGACAAGGAAAAATAGCTAAACAAGGATTTACACCTATAAAACCATGGAAAAGATAAATTAAAAATGGTTTAAATATAAACTTTTTAAAATAATTTAAAAACTTAAAAGAATAGATACTTATACTTATAATTACAAATATATATTATAATTTATTGTTATTAATTTTAAAAATAAAACAAGAATTTTTATCATAAAAAGGAAAAGAGCATGTTTAAAGTTTCATCTAAAGTATTATATGAATTTAAAAGGACTCTTGGGGAGTTGTCAGAAAAAAAAGGTAGAGGGACTGAGCTAGTTTCTGTTTATATACCTAATGATAAACAGATTAGTGATGTTTCTAAACATATGAGAGAAGAGTATGGTCAAAGTGCTAATATTAAAAGCAAGCAAACTCGTAAAAATGTTCAATCAGCTATTGAAGTAATTATTCAAAGAATTAGACTTTTTCCAAAAGCTCCTGAAAATGGATTGGTTTTATTTGTTGGAATGATTCCTAAAGGTGGTCCAGGAACAGAAAAAATGGAAACTTATGTCTTTGAACCACCAGAAGCTATTCAAACATACACATATCATTGTAACTCTGAATTTTATCTTGAACCATTACAATATATGATGGACACGAAAGAAGTATATGGAATAGCTGTTTTAGATAGAAAAGAAGCTACCATTGCAACATTAAAAGGAAAAAGAACGGATATTTTAAAACATTTAACAAGTGGTGTTCCAGGTAAACATAAAGCAGGAGGTCAATCACAAAGAAGGTTTGATCGCTTAATTGATTTAGCTGCACATGAATTTAAAAAAAGAATAGGGGACCATATGAACGAAGCATTTTTAGATATTGAAGATTTAAAAGGGATTATAATCGGTGGTCCAGGCCATACTAAAGAAGAGTTCATTAAAGGTGATTATCTTAATTATAAACTTCAAGATTTAGTAATATCTTCAATTGACACATCATACACTGGAGAATTTGGCATAAAAGAAATCATAGATAAATCCTCAGACTTATTGGAGGAAATGGATGTAATAAAAGAAAAACAATTAGTTAAAAAGTTTTTAGGCGAATTAGTTCATGATAATGGTCTTGCAGCTTATGGTGAGAAAGAAATAAAGAAATATCTTGAAATGGGTGCGGTTGATACTTTATTAATTTCTGAAGGTCTAGAACATGATGGACAATACTTAAAATGTGTAAATTGTGGAACTAAACTACAAGTTACTATTAAAACTAAAGATGATGAAAAATTAATTTGTGATAAATGTGGAGAACCCACAACAATTTCACAAGCCAAAAAATTAGTAGATCATTACATTGACTTATCTGAAGAGTATGATACTAAAGTTGAAATTATTTCTACAGAAACAGAAGAAGGAAATCAATTATTAAAAGCATTTGGTGGATTTGCAGCTATTCTAAGATATAAACCATGATAGCCAAAATTTCAAGGATTCTAAATGTCTTTGAATCTTAAAAAGTATGAAATAATTCCATCATTAAATTAGATTTTCATGTTCTCTAATTTCACAAGCTACTTCTTTTTCTGAGAAAACAATAGCTATTTTTATAATCTTTTTATTATTAGATTTTAGATA
>JAITXE010000008.1 GCA_031284925.1 Methanobrevibacter sp. | reverse complement strand
TATTTAAAAAACATACTCATTAGTGATTAAATGAAATTTTCAACTTTAATTTCCCTTGTAATTGTAGCATTTATCCTTATATTTGGTTTTTATTTATGGGTTATGACTCAAAATGCTTTAATTGAACCAGTTGGGCGAGTGACTGTTAATAAATTGGGAAATCCTGATGAGTATCTTCATCATGGAAGTGCTCAAGTCCTTGCAGACTATGCTACAAAAACTAATACAAAATGTATTTTGGTGGTTCACTATGGTGGAGATTCTACCTATTCCCGGTTTGAAGAAAATGATGAAGATATTACTCCTCCAGAAGGAATATATATAATAGAATTAGCGTATGTTGATCCTTCTACCTATAGAACTGATGTAGATCCTGCTGAAGTTATTAAAACTTTTTTATTTGGTATTCCAGATGATAGATACACATATAAAGCTGATGGAATACATTTCAAGACATTAGATGAATCACTTAAATATGTTAGTGATATAGCTAAAAGTAGAGGTCAAGCTGGACCTATTCCCATGTTTTATCATGGAACAGTTAGAGATGATAATCCATTTATCAACCCTGGCTGCGGATTCCCTCTTTTTACTCAAATTGCATGGAAAGAATATGGTAGGTTAGGAGCATATTATTATGTGTTTAAAAGTTTATTATGGCCATTTGTTTCTAATAAATTTTATCCTTATCAAATAAGTCATTTTTCTTCTTTAAATGAATTATATAACACTAATAGGTTAAATTACGAGAATCCATCAGAATATAAAAGAACAGATTTACATAGTGATTTTAGAAATTATGGGAATTCAAAAACAAGAAGCAATTCATGATCCTTAAATTAATATTTATTTAACTGTTTCTATTATCATAATTATATAATTTATTTACTATTTTTTAAACATGTAAATTAGAATGTTAAATAAGTAATATGAACTTTTCATTACTTTTTGTCTTTACTTTTTTTATTGGTACATTATATGTGTTGATAAGATTATTTAATCTATTTGATTCATCATAGACATAGAAATTTAAACTTCCAATATTCTGATTTTTAACCGATAAACAAATCAAATCAATGGTTTTTGATTTACCTTTCAAGAGAGATTCATTACTATGGATTACATAATTTTGTGGAATTAGCATGTCAGAAAGTGGCCAACGATCTGGTAATTTTATCTGACTGTTATTATTGTCTAAACCAATGACAGTTATAGACATGTTTTTTATGTCTTGATTTGCATTAAGTGATAAAGTATAATAACTGATATCAAATGTGTTATTAAAATTGGATGTGTCATTAAACTCTCGAGAGTAGAGAAATGTTAGGCTTGAAACACTTACAGGTTCTACATTATTTAAAAAGATATTGAGTTTGTTATTATGTTGAGTTGTTAATGTTGCCCCAGTAAATATTACAATCACCATTAGAAGAATTATAATTATTTTCCAAAATTTAAACATGATTCATACACCTTAAACTATAAATATTAAGTTAATAACTCCATTAAACAATAAATCTAAGGAGTTAGTCTTCTTCTATCTCTTGGGAAAAGAACGGTTTCTCTAATATTTTTAAGACTAGTTAATGTCATGTTGAAACGGTCTACTCCAAGACCCCAACCAGAATGGGGCGGCATTCCGTAAGCAAATGCTTTTAAATAATTATCAAATGAATCTGGGTTTAAACCTTTTTCAGCTATTTTTTCTTTTAACAGGTCGTGTTCATGAACCCTCATTGCACCAGAGGATATCTCTAAATCACCATACATTAAATCAAAGGCATGGCTTTTTGTTGGGTCTTTCTTATTGGGCATGACATAGAATGGTTTTATCTCAGTTGGCCATTCAGTTAAGAAATAATAATTTTTATATTCCTCTCCTAATACTTTCTCAGCAGCACGAGATAAATCTTCCCCCCATTCTATTTGAACGCCTTTAGAATTAATAATATCTATTGCTTTATCATAAGTAACCACAGGGAAAGGGCATTGCGAAAGTTTTAAGTCCACATCAAGAATTTTTAGGTGTTGATTGCCTTTTGATATAATATCTACTAAAACTTTATTAACAAGTTTTTCTAAAATTTCCATGACATCTTTATCAGTCATAAAAGAAGATTCCATATCAATAGAAATAGTTTCATTTAAATGGCGAAGAGTATCGTGTTCTTCTGCTCTAAAAATTTGAGCTATTTCAAAAATTCTCTCAAAACCAGCAGACATTAAAATTTGTTTGTAGAGTTGTGGTGATTGACCTAAAAATGCTTCTCTTTCAAAATATGTGATTGGAAAAAGTTCTGTTCCTCCTTCAGTAGCTGAAGCAACTAATTTAGGAGTGTTTACTTCTAGAAAACCATTTTCTTCAAAGAACATTCGCACACTATGAAGCATCTGGCTTTTAATCTTAAAAATAGAGCTGATATTCTCTCTTCTTAAATCAATAAACCGATTATCTAAACGTGTATCGATTTCTGCATTAGTTTTATTTGTAGGATCCATAGGTAGTGGTTGGTTTGATTCATTTAAAATTTTAATAGCACCTGGAATTATTTCAACACCATTAGGAGCCTTGTTTGAACTTTGAACAATCCCTTTAATAGCTATCACAGACTCTTTTTTAAAATTCCTTATCTGTTCTACTAATTCAGCATCAATCTTTTTAGTTGGGGCTGTTATTTGTATTTTTCCATCCTTATCACGAAGTACAATAAATATTATTCCACCAAGGTCTCGAATTTCATGTATCCAACCCATAACTACAATTTCTTCATCAACAAGTTTCTCGTTTATATTTTTAGTAAAGTGAGTTCTTTTCCAATCATCTAATAAAATCGTCATTGCTACACCAATAAATTAAATAATTATAATATACATTAAAAAGTTATATTTAATTAAACTTACTATATTAATATATTTAAATATTTTCATTCCTTTTCACTAATTTCTGATTCTTCAAAAATATAACCACACCCATCACAAACAATGTAATCTAATTTTGCATGTGCCTTATATTCATCAAGAAACTTTCTTTTTGCAGTTTTATCTGTAGATCCACATTTTGGGCATTTTGCTAATAGTTGTTCAAGTTTCATTTTCATATTCTCCAATAGAGTATACAATTTTTCATTTTAAGAATTCTCTTTCATAGATTTCACCAGGATTTAAAATAATAACATCAATTTTCGGATTTAATTGTTTAACAAAGTTAGAAAATATAATTGGGTTTTGTTCTATTGGTGGGAATGTGTTATAATGCATTGGAATAGCTATTTTTGGTGACATCCAATTAACAGCTAATGCTGCTTCAAAAGGACCCATAGTAAATCTATCACCAATAGGAACCAATACAATATCTGGTTTATATATTGCCCCAATTACTTTTTCCATATCAGAAAAGAGACCTGTATCTCCACAATGAAGAATTTTAGTCCCCGTTTCTGTTTCTATTAAATAACTAACTGCAACACCGCCTGATGTTATCTCTTCAGTAAAATCAATATCTGCTGAATGTTTAGCTTCAAGCATTGTAATTTTAACATCCTTAATTAATATTGATCCACCAATATTCATTCCAATAGAATCTAATCCTTGTTTAGAAAGAAATAATGATAATTCATGGTTTCCTATACACTTAGCTCCACTTCTATTAGCTATTTCCATAGCATCTCCCAAGTGATCTGAATGACCATGAGTTATTAAAATATAATCTGGGTTTAACTCTTCAACAGGTATATTAGTTGAAGGATTGTTACTAATAAAAGGATCTATAATAATCTTCACATTACTATCAGTTATTATCTCAAATGCTGAATGTCCTATCCATTTAATTTGCATATTATATCACAACCTTCCATTTATTTTTTCTGACACATCCCATAATAAATCAAATGTATGTTTAACAGGTTCTATTTCATCTTTTTTAGTAAAAACTGCACCAACACCTATTGCAGAATTAATAGGTTTTGAAACCAATAAAGCATGAGTATTATCAACAACAACAATGATATTCTCAAGTAATTCTGTAGTTCTTATCAAAGATAAATCTTTTGAAAGAGAAGATATAATGAGAGAATGTGAAATATCATTAGTATTACTTTTTTCCATTATTATTTTAGAGTTTAAATTATTTAATTGAGGAATGAGATTATTAGATAAAAAATTTAAAGATGGGACTGCAATAACTATTTCTTTTTTTCCTTCATTAACTAATTTTTCTAATGATTTACTTATATTTAATGTTCTATCCCCATATAAAACCTGAATTTCATCAAAGTTAGTAAAATATGATTTCGTGTGGTTTTCATCTTCCAAACTATTATTTCCTTCAGAAAAATTATTATTCAATTCATCCAATGAATCATTTGATTGAATATTATTTTCCACATTTAAATCATCTATAAGATTATTAATATCCAAATCAGGACTATCACTATCTGAATTAGACAAATCAATATCCAAACCATTTAAATTAAAGTCCATATCCCCTATATCATCTATGTTTTCTTTTTGAAGATTATTTTCTTCTGCTAAAAATCTTTTTAATCTTAGTAGTTCTTCTTCTTTAGTTTCAATCCCCAATATTTTTGATAGTTGGTTAATAGAAAGATTAGGTTTAATTTTGCTTGATTTAACAGCTTTTGAAAACTTTTTTATAGGTTTTCGAATTATTTTAGAAGGTTTTTGATAGTTAGGAGTGAAAACATATTGTGATGAATCTTTTTTAATAGATTTAGATTTATTGAAGTTTGAATCAGGAAAATCAGCTGATTTTAAAAGAGCAATTTGATTATTTTTGGTTTTAGATTCTGGTACATTAGAATCAATAGATTTTTTGAATTTTAATATTGCATTAAGTTTACTATTAGTTGAGGAATGTTTTTTTTTATTCTTATTTGGCTTTAAATCAACTTTAGATAAATAAATTTCAGAGAGTTTTTCATTATCACTAATAGAGTTATTTAATGCTTCATTTTTTGGATTTTGATCCTTTTTTACACTCTCTTGGTACTGTTTTGTGGGAGTGTTAAAAGATTTAAGTTTTTCTTTAGTATAATCTCCAAATAGATTTATAAATATATCACATGCTCCAAATCCAAAGACAATGAATCCAATATAAATAAAAATATTCTCAAGATATAATTTAATTGACACAACAATAAGAAATAAGCCTAATATTAATAATATTACTCCTTTAATTAATTTTTTAATCTTATCTGACATAAAAACACCACTAAAAATGAAATAATTACTTATTTTTTTAAGATTTTAAAGATGGATGGTTAAACCCCCAAACCTTTAAAATTTTTCAGTATTTATTAATATAAATTATCTAATTAGTGAATAAATTATCTTACTTAAGATTAAATATTTACTATTTATCATATAAATATAAGTGTTTTTATATTTAAGTTATTCAATTATTAAAGAATAGTTATTTATAAAAAATATTATTTTTCTATTGAGGTAGTGTAAAAAGAGCATGGGTTTTCGGATTTGAAAAATTGCAAATTGATTACATTAAGAGTCATGACATAGAGGTGAAAAAATGATTGAAAAAATTAAAACATCTAGTACTGAAATGAAAGCATTAGAAAATGAAGAAAAGGTCAAAGTGCAGCAGAATATATATTACTTTTTGGTGGAGTAATTATAATAGATATTGCAGCATTATTAATATACAAATCCTATTTAGGTAGTGGAACTACAGATTTAAATGCAAGTAAAGATGTTAGGAACATGGTAAAACAATGAATATAGTTAATTAGGATAATATCCTGGGAAGATAAGATGGTGAGAAATAGTAATGTAAATCGTCCTTATTTGAAAGAAAATAAATTTATAAAGGATAAATCATTGTAGCTATTTAATTATATTTCCTTTAATATCTATTTCTCCATTACGAATACGAGTTGAAGAAATTGGAACTCCATCTTTTGCTACAACATAACTAATAACAAAAATACTTAAAGGTTCCATATTCTTATCTTTACGTATTTCATTAATTTTTACAGCTGTTGCTTCTGTTTCTTCACTAACCACAATAGCATCAAAATCTTTATCATGAATTGTTGAACCAAAAGGATCATTTAGATAAAAAATAGAAAAATTATCATGATATTTTTTTAAAAAATCATTTAAATTAGACATTCTAATTGAATGTGGTTCTACATTCTCTTTAACTTGTGCAAACTCTGTAGATGTGACACCAATAACAACAGTTTCTCCTATTTTAAAAGCTGTTTTTAGGAGTTTTCTATGCCCATAGTGAAATCTGTCAAATGTTCCGCCAACAGCTACTTTATCATACTTCTTTTCACTCATTGAAATCAAATTTTTATAAAAAATTAAATATTATCTTATATTTAATAAAAATCAAATATTAATTAATATAGATTCTTTTATTATATAAATTATATTTAACCTAAAACACATATTATTTTTTTAATAAGATTTATTTAATAACATTCTCTTAAATTATGATAATATTCAGTTTTTTTACTTTAAATTAAGGTTATATTTATGGAATCAGAGTTTGATGTAGTTGGTTTTGGAGCATTAAATTTAGATATTATTTATCATGTTAATGCAATTGCTGGTGTTGATGAGGAATCTTATATTAAAAGTAGAGATAGAATAAATGGTGGTTCTGCTGCTAATACCATTATTGAATTATCAAAACTTAATCTTAAAAATAGTTATATAGGTAAAATAGCTAATGATAATGAAGGTGAAACCTTAGAAATGAATTTAGTTAAGAATGGAGTTTATTTAAATAATATGATTTATTCTGATAAGGGAAATTCTGGAAAAGTTATGGGATTTGTTGATGATAATGGTGAGCGTGCTTTGTATGTTGATTCAGGTGTTAATGATGAGATAGATATTTCTCAAATTAATATTAAAGAAGTCATAAATAGTAAGGTCATTCATTATTCTTCTTTTGTTGGAGATTCAATCAATGCACAAATCGGTTTAATAGATTATTTACCTAAAAACATAGTTTTAAGTTTTGATCCTGGAATGATATATGCAAAAAAAGGTTACTCTTCAATTGAAAAGATTTTAGAGAGAACAAATATTCTCCTTACTAATGAAAAAGAATTAAAAATTTTATTTAAAAGTTTAAATGAAAAAACAAGTTCTTTTAAAGACACGGCAAAATACCTTTGTGAAAGTGGAATAGAGAATGTTATTGTTAAAAGAGGAAAAAATGGAGTTTATGGGGTAAGTGACGATTGTGAAGTTGAAATAGATGGGTTTAATGTAGTGGCTACAGATACAACTGCTGCTGGAGATTCTTTTAATGCAGGATTTTTATATTCATATTTAAATGGATATTCTCTTAAAAAATCATGTGCCATAGCTAATTGGATTGCATCTAAAACAGTTTTAAAGATAGGGACTACAGGATTTCCAAGTTTACCTGAGATAAAAGAATTTGAAAAGAATATTCCTTAAAAAGAATTTATATTTTATTAATTTACTTGAATTTTTAATATATATTCAATTGATATTAATTAAAAATTCTCAAAAACTTTAAATTATATAATTTATGAAATATTAAATAATATTAAAATTAAAATTTTACTACTAACTTTATATTTTTCATAAATCATAACATTAAATTAAAAAAAACTTTGCAGTGATTTATCATGGAAATAAAGTTTAAAAAACATCTAGAAAATATTCAAAGGGAAGTTATCAGTAAGTCCGTTGATTTAGATGAGGATGTTAAAGAGTTTACTGTTGATATTGGAGATTATCAATTAAACAGTAAAATGTTTTCAATATCTCCTAGATGCATAAGATGCGACTTATGTGTAAAAGAGTGTCCAGTCCACGCTATTTCATCTGCAACAATGGTTAGAAGATCAAAAGTCAATGATAATTGTGTTAAATGTGAAATTTGTGCGGAAACTTGTCCTGTTTCTTGTATTTATGTGATGGAAGTAGATTCTTATGTTGAAAATGATATAGATCAAGTTACCTATGATATTAAAGAGATTAAAGTCCCACATAGAGTTCTTAGGATGGAAGAAATATATATTAACCATGATAAATGCGTGGTTTGTGGGAACTGTACCAAATTTTGCCCTACAAATGCTATTTCACTTAGAAATGTATTTTCTGAATCTGAAACATTTGAAGAAATAGAAAAACAATCAACTCTATTTAAAGATTTAACATCTTCAATGGTTGCAGATGTTATAAAAGTAAAAGATGAAAATGAGAAATACTCTCAAATTAATGAAAGTTTATGTGTTGGGTGCGGATCTTGTTCTAATTTATGCCCTCAAAATGCAATTACTCTTAAAAGATATTTAGGTCCAATTATTCAAACTAAAGAGTTATTAATAAATCAAAATGTGTGTGTGCAATGTTACATATGTGAAGAATCCTGTCCTGTTGATGCAATTAAATTAGAAGATGGAAAACTTCTATTAAACACTAATAAATGCATACAATGTGATGTATGTTCTACAAACTGTCCTGTTAGTGCATTAAAACTAAAAAAATTAGGTGAAAATGACTGACTGCTTGTGAGTTATCCTAAATTTAAATCAATGGAAACTGATGATCATTATAGAACAATTAATAAAAAGAATGGATTTCACCAATAATACCTAATTTCCGAGCTAAAATGAATAAACAAAGAAATAATATTATTTTAAAAAAAGTATATCATATAATAAATATAAATAATAACTTATAAATATAAATTCATAAAATAGAGATGAATAATCATGAACTTAAAAATAAGTGGATTTATAATATTAAGTATATTAATCGGGGGGACTGTTTTAGTTTCAGCTGTCAATGTTGCTATTTTTACTGGTGATGGTGTTAACCAGGGAACATTAGGGCATCTTGGAAGCACGCTAAATGATTGGAATTACCATAATCCTGATTATAATATTAATTATGATTTATTCAATAGTATTCAAGATATTAGTCAATTAAATGGCTATGATGTTTTATTAGTTCCAGGTGGCTATTCAACTATTTATCAAAATAATCTGAATGGTAATGTTGTTCACGAATTTGTAAGTAGTGGTCATGGCTATGTTGGTATTTGTGCTGGTGCTTTTGCTGGTTCTACTCATGATATTGATGGTTCAACTTTTTATGGTGTAGCACCACGAGTTGAAACCAAAGGAATAGGAAATATGAATGATGCAACTTATGTCAATATTGAAGGTAATAATTATTACATGCAACATAGAGGAGGACCACAATTTATCATCCAATCAGGACTAACAGATAAATATGATTATACAAATGGTTGGGGACCAGCTATTGTTGGTGATACATATGGGAATGGATGGAGTGTATTATTCAGCCCTCATCCAGAAAGCATATATAATAATAATCTTTTTTGGCATCCAGAATTATTAGGAAGAGCTATTAATCATTTTGGTTTAAGTAATGAATTATTCGATGTTAAATTTGATAAAGATTATTATATGAATAAGTATCCCGATGTAAGAAATGCTGGAGCTATTATAACTAATCATTATATTGAATTTGGTAAAAATGAAGGAAGATATGCAAACCAAATACTAGAAGATGACAAATTTGATCGAAACTATTATTTAAATGCAAATCTTGATGTAGCAACTTCAGGTATGGATCCATCAGCACATTATATTAAATATGGTAAAGCTTATGGATATTTACCCCACAGGTAAAATTGAATGTATTAGAAAATAAAATTCATGGTGATTTAATTAATTAAAAAAAATATAATATAAAATCAAATGATTATCTACATTTAAGAAAATATCTAACTAAATTTTAATTAAGGAGACAACAAATGACTAAATTTTTTATTTCAGCTGCATTACCATATGCTAATGGGCCTTGCCATTTAGGGCATTTAAGATCTACATACCTTCCTGCAGATACATTTTCACGTTTTAATAGGATGGTGGGTAATAATGTTTTGTTAGTATGTGCAACTGATGAACATGGAACTCCAATAGCAGTTAAAGCAGATAAAGAAGGGAAAAAACCTATTGGAATAGCTACAAGATATTATAGGAAAATAGTTGAAGACCTTGAATCATGTGATATTGAATTTGATAATTTTTCAAGAACAACAAGTAAAAAACATTACAAAATAGCTCAAAATTTCTTTTTAAACATGTACAATAAGGGTCTTATCTATGAAAAAGAAATAAAACAACTATACTGTGAATATTGTGTTAAATTCTTACCTGATCGTTATGTTGGGGGCATATGTAGATTTTGTAACAGCCCAAATGCAAGAGGAGATCACTGTGAAGTTTGTGGGAGACATCTTGAGTTAGATGATCTTATAGAACCTAAATGTTTAACTTGTGGGAAAACACCAGTAATTAGAAAATCGAAACATTACTTTTTTAGATTAAGCAAATTCCAAAAAGAAGTTGAAAATTTTGTCTATAACAACCATACTCTATCTAATAATCTTAGAAACTACTTAAAAAATTGGTTAAAAGAAGGACTAAAAGACTGGATTTTAAGTAGAGATATGGATTGGGGTATCCCTATCCCTTTAAAAGGAGCTGAAGGAAAAGTTATCTATGTTTGGGTTGAAGCATTAATTGCTTATATTTCATCTGCAAGTCAATGGTCAGATGAAACTGGAATATCATGGAAAGATTATTGGAATGATACAGTGATTCATTTCATTGGTAAAGATATTATTTACCATCATGGAATATTTTGGCCTGCAATGTTAGATAGTTATGGGTGTAAAAATCCAGATAACATTGTTGTAGGTGAATATCTATCTTTAGAAGGTAGAAAAATGTCTACAAGTAAAGGATGGGTTATTTGGGTAAAAGATTTCCTTGAAAGCTTTGATTCTGATTTACTTAGATACTATCTCACAATCAGTGCTCCTTTAAATAAAGACACAGATTTTTCATGGGATGACTTTGGAAGAAGAGTAAATGATGAATTAGCAGATGTTTTAGGAAACTTTCTCCATAGAACTTTTACATTTACAAATAAATTCTTTGATAGTAAAATTCCACCCTTATCTAATTTAAGTGAAGAGGATATAAAATTTAAATCCTTAATTGAAGATTTACCAGATGAAATTGCAAATGCAATATCTAACTTTAAGTTTAGAGATGGTCTTATACACATGTTTAAAATAGTTAAAGAAGGAAATAGATATTTTGACTATCAAAAACCATGGCAAGCTATAAAAGAAGATAAACAAAAAGCAGCTAATTGTATTAATCTATGCAACCAACTCTCAAAAGTTTTAGCAATCACTTTAAAACCATATCTCCCAAACAGAGCAAAAGATATACTAAATATTTTAGATATTAAAAGTAATAATAATTGGGATGAATCAAAGATATTTTTAACTGAAAATCATGAAATTAAAAAAGCTAAACCATTATTTAGAAAAATTGATAGTGAAGAATTAGAAAGAGAAAAAGAAAAACTTGAACAAACCGAAACATATATAGAAAACTTAGATAAGAAAAAATTTTATGATAATAAAGGACAAAATAATACAAAAGAAGTTTCTAAAAAGAATATAAAAGATAAAAACCCCAAAAAAGGAGAAAAATAATATGGATTTAATAAGTATTGATGATTTTGCTAAATTAGATTTAAGAATAGGTAAAATAGTTGAAGCTGAAAAAATTGAAGGTTCTAACAAATTATTAAAGTTAAAAGTTGATATCAAAGATAAACAACTACAAATTGTTGCAGGACTTGCTTTAAATTATTCGCCAGATGATTTAATAGGTAAACTAGTTACTGTACTAGTAAACTTAAAACCAGCAAAGCTATTTAAAGTTAAATCTGAGGGAATGATTTTAGCCACATCAGATAGTGCTGAGATTATAAGTCCCAATGAAGCTAAAATCGGTGAACAGATTAAATAGTTAATTTAGAAAGATTCTTTATATTAATCATACTTTTACAGGATAAACTTCAAAATACAAGTTAGGAGATAATATGGTTGAGAAACATTGGACATTAGTGGTTTAATTAAAGTTAGCAATGCATTAAGAGATAATATTGATGTTTATCACGAGTACAAATTAATAAATGATAAATTATCTAACTTTCTTCGTGCCAGAGGTATTAAAAATTTTGAAATTGCATATAAATTATGATGGGAGTTTATTAAGCAGTGCCTGGAAATGAATATAAGTCCAGATATTGTTAAAGGGGTGTTCACACGAAAAGAATTTTATAGAATAACTAAAAATAACCTATTAATTTCCGATGTTCAGATGTTTGGTTTATTTCATGAAAATAGAAATAGAATCCTCTATGTTTATGAGGAAAATATTGCTGATGAAATCTTAGAAGTTTCATTTGAATTTTTACCTTCTCTAAAAGATTTCATCTTGGAATTTGTTGTTTTAAAAATATGTATATCATGTTATACTTATTATTATTTAATCAGTAATTTTTGAAGCTCTACAATCTTTTCCTGACCATTTCCTCCTATAAATATGTTATAATTATGCTTTGCAAAACTTAAAATATGTTTTATTGTCTCTTCAACTGAATTTGATAAAATAATCTCTCCTTTATAATTTAATGATTTCAGTCTTTTTAGAGATAAATCAAAAGAATCACTTAATCCATTAAATAAGATAATTTTTGTGGGATTATAATTAACAACACAGTCTAAAATATCTAAACGATGAGATTCTTTTAATCTTGAAGTCCCAATAAATGCAATATCTAATTCTTTAATATCATTTAAAATATTTTCAGTGGCATGAACATTGTCTGTTTTTCCAATGAAAATCTTTGAATTATTTATTTTTATAAGTTTTAATCTACCTTCAATAGGTTTAAAATTTTCTAATGTTTTTTTTATGGTTTTGAAATCAATGTTTAAGTATTCAGCTATTGAAGAAGCAAGCCCCCCATTTAAACGATTAAATTCTCCAAATAATTTTAGGTTTAAACTGGTTGGGTAATAGCTAAAAACATCTTTTGTAATGCTTTTAGCTCTTTTTTTAAATTCATTATATTCATCAATAAATATTTTTTTATTCTTAAAAAATCTCAGTAATGACTCTTCATATTCAATGATAGAACCATGAACATTCATATGATCATCCCCAATATTTGTTAATCCGACTAAATCAAAATCAAATGAATAATCTGCAAAATCTAAAGTCATATCACAAACTTCTACAAGCATAATATCATATGTTTCATTCTCAGCTTTTAAGAAAAGATCACAATAACCAAAAAATCCTCCACCCGCATTTCCACCAGTTAAAACCCTTTTTCCACTTTTTATTAGTATTTCTTTAAGCATTGAAACAGTCGTGGTCTTACCATTTGTTCCTGTAATTGCAATTGTAAATAAATGTTTATGTTTCATTAAAACATCTGAGACTAGTTTGTCTGATTTTTTTAATTTTTTAGCTATTTCACTTTTCCATAATCTTGGACTTACAAGAACCATATCTGATGATAAGATTCTTTCAATATCATTAATACCTAAATCAATGGTTAAATGTTCTGATTTAATAATTATGCATTTATTTTCCTTTTGCAGATCATAATCTGCAATCCCAATATCTGAAATATCAATATCTAAGGATAAATCAGTCCCATAAACTTCATATCCATAATTAAGCAGGGATTTAACAGCTTTTTTTCCTTCCACACCTAAACCAAGAACTGAAACTTTCATGATATCTTTATTATTTATTTTATATGCCTTACAGTATTTGTAAGTTAATTCTATTTAACTGTGGTTAATATATTTAAGGAATAAATAATTTAAATTTATATAAATTAAAAAAGATTGTTTTTAATCAATTTTTAATTTTCATGCAAAATTTAGTTTTGGAAGTATTATTCAGCATCTAAAAAAAATAAAAAAAAATAAAAAAGAAGTTTATTCTGAGATATTGGCATCTAATTCTGCTACTAATTTAGCAAGAGCAGGATCAGCACTTATTTCATTTGCATCTAAGGTTAAATCTTCTTTATTTAATCCCATAGCTAATCCGTAAAGTTGAGCTAAATGGAAAACAGGGAGGCTGTAATTAGTTCCGTATTTCTGATTAACTTCAGTTTGACCTACATCAAATTGCATGTGACAGAAAGGACAGATTTCTACTATAGCATCAACACCTGCATCAACCATATTGTCAAGTTTTTCTTTCGTCATGCTTATAGCAACATCCTTATCTCTTGCTCTTAAACCACCACCAGCTCCACAGCACATCATCTTATCTTTATAAGGGACAGATCTTGCACCAGTAGCTTCAACAAGTTCATCTAATATTGTTGGTCTTTCAGCATTATCAAGACCAATTACTTCAGTTGGTTTTAAAAAGTGACAACCATAATGAACTGCAACATCTAAATTCAATGGGGTGGTTAATATTTCATCTAATTTATCAAAACCAACTGCATTATATAAAACCTCTGCAAAATGTCTAACATTAATAGAACCTTTATATTCTTTACCAACCTCAGATAAAACTTCATTTATCTCATTTTTAAGAGATTCTTCTTCTTTAAGTTCTAGATTAGCTTCAAATAATGAACCAAAACATCCATTACATTCAGTCATTAAGTCAGAATTCATTTCTTCAGCAATGGTTAAATTACGTGCAGCTATTGAAAGCCATGTTTTCCTATCAAATGAACCAAAAACACCAGGAGCAGGACAACAGGATGCTCCATCCATATCATTAAGCCCAATACCTAATTTTTCAAATAAAATTCTTGTTGCTTTTTCAATTCCAGGATAACGGTTGTTCATAATACAACCTAAAAAGTATGCGATTTCCATTTTAAAATCTCCTTACATTAAATTATCAATTATTCAGTTAGCTCATTGGTTTCCATATTATAACCAATTAATTTATCAAACCCAGTTGCTTCAACAATAGTTCTTATATCTTCCAATGCTTTTGGATTAGAATGAGTTGTTGGTGGTAATTCAGAAAGTCCAACTTTCTTTCTTAATATTTTAGTTGCATCGTTAATAGGTACAGCATGACCAGTTTTAATAACAAAAGAGCCTGTTGCTCTGTGAGCAGGAGCCATAAATCCAGCTTTAGCAGCTTCATTACGTGCTAATTTAATAATTTCCACGATTTTAACACTTCTTGGGCATCTTTCTTGGCATGTGTAACATGTTGTACACATCCATAGTGCTGGATCAGAAATTACTTCATCTTTTAATCCTAACAAACATTTTCTAACAATTTGTCTTATTTTATAAGGAGTTCTTCTTCCTGAAGGGCATCCTCCACTACATGTACCACACTGGAAACAATGTTCTACAGTATCAATTCCTGCATCGACAAATAACTGTGTAAATTCATGATTAACACTATCTGGTCTAATTACCAAGTTTTCTTCTAATAAAGTCATATTATCTCCTTTTTTCTCTTTTTTCTCTGAAGGGTTTACTTCAGAATTTTCAGTTGATTTAGAAACTTTTTCTTTTATTTCTTCTGTAGTCTCTGAAACTTTTTCTTTAGCCTTTGAAGTTTTTTCTTTTATTTCTTCTTTAGCTTTTGAAACTTTTTCTTTAGCTTTCTTTTTTTCTTCTGTAATTTTATCTGTAGAAAAGTTTTTATTTTTAGAATTAGTATCTACTTTTCTGTTATTGATAGGTGCTTTCTCTTCAACAGGTTTATTTTTAATTACATCCTTATCCGAACTTCCAAAGAAAGCTTTAAGACTTTTTAACAAAGACATATTTATCACACCTTTTTGAAATTAATGGTATAACCTTAATTTCATATTCTATAATTTTAAAATGGTAGTATATAAAGGTTACTAAAATTTTAGTTTGTGCAACCTTTTAGGGGTCAGATGAAAGGGCATGTTTATAACTCTATTTTTACTTTTTATTATTTTAAATGGTTTAAACTATCTAATCATTAATTTTTATCTTAAATAATATAATAATAATTTTCATTAATTTAATATTTTAATTAAATAACTTATAATTATTTAAAATAAAAATATATTAATAAATATTTGTCTAAAATTTATTATAATGACAATTAATTATTTAAAACAGATTATAAAATACACAATGACTAAACTTACAAACATGAAAAAAAATTTAGATATTTTAAATTTTCAACAGTTTATGAATGTGGCCATCTTTTTTACTTTTAATAGTCAGGGATACATTTTCACATCCTTTTTTTAAGAGAAATACTATTTCTATTGATTTTATGTTTGATTAATAAATCCTCTTGTTTCTCATTGAATTATTATTTCATCATTTATACTTAGTTCATCCCATAACTTAAGATACAGCATTGATTTTTCTATATTACTAACAAAATTGGTCTATCTGAAATATAGTCATTTAGCTAAAATTTATTTTTAATTTCAATTAAAAAAACATGATGAATTTTATCATGCTACTCCAATTAACTTTTAAAGTACATTATTACTGTTATAAAAATTAAATTAACTATTTAAATCTATTAAATAAGTTTTAAAGTTTTTAATGACCTTTAAACATGTTTATAAACTGTTCGATAAATTACTATAAAATTAAAGTTTAACTATGACTATAAGGTATTTAATGAATAAATTGATTTTTGAAAATGGAAAATTCCACTACTTTAGAACAGGTTATGATTATTGTATTCAGTAGGTTAATTATCAAAAATGTTGCACTGAAATTGAACTAAAAAATTAGCAGGATATGCTGTTTTTCTTTATTAATTACATGGGTTCTAATTTCATTTTTCTTGAGTTTGTAAATGGTTCTATAGTTTCTAACTCTTAAAGATCTATAATTTTTCAATTTATTCTTTAAAGGTTTGCTTTTTAATGGATTTTCTTTTAAATATTTATAAAGCTTTAATTATTTTTCAATTAAATAAGTCACAATCATAATTTTTAACTGAAATATCTTTCTTTTTTTCATTTTTTAAGTCCTGTTTTTTATATTCTTTTATTATTTCAGGAGTGTGTTATTTTTTTATTTAATGCTATTTGTTTCTCTAAAATTTATGTATTTTTGATTTTTTTCATATTTTCTACTCTTAAAAATTTTATTAAATTTATTATATTAATGATGATATCGGCACTGTAATAAGAAAATAAGAAAAATTTTTTTTTAAAACAACAATATCCTGTGACATGAATGTGTTATTAATATAACTTATATTACATACAATGTTGTGATAGAAGATCGTATCTGTCAGTCTTTTTATATTTCTTCATTTTCTTTTATTATTAATCATGGATATTTTAACTTTTTAACAATTTATAAACATGATCATTTTTTCTTACCTTTTCTTTAATAGTCACAGCTATATTCTCACCTTTTACTCCTTTTTCAAGAGGAATACCATTGATTTCTATTGATTTCACTGTTTGATTAATAGATCCTGTTGTTTCTCCTTGAATTATTATTTCATCATTTATGCTTAGTTCATCCCATAACTTAAGCTCTGCAACATTAATTTTTCTATAGTAATTAACAACTTTTCCTATGTCTTTCTTTTTGTAAGTTGCTTCATTTTCCTTACTAATCATGTAAGGTTGATTAAAGTAAAACCCTGTATCAAAACCACGATTAAATACTTTTTTTAGATTATTTAACCATGCTGGATTAAATTTATAATCTATATTCTGATTATTATATAGATCAATAGCTTCTCTAAAGACTCTCGTAGCTGTTGAAACATAATCTGAAGATCTTCCTCTTCCTTCTATTTTAAACCCATCTACTCCACTTTTAATAAGTTCAGGGACATATTCTATCATTGTTAAATCTTTTGCAGATAAAAAATTTGTTTTATATGATGAGTCATTTGATTTTTCAAGAATGATTTTTTCATCACCACTACCAATTAAAGTCCATTCTTTTCTACATGGTTGTAAACATTTACCACAATTTGCATTTTCCCCATATAAACTGTAACTTAAAAAACATCTTCCAGATATTCCCATACACATTGCACCATGAATAAAAATTTCAGTTTCAATTGGAGAATTCTTAGCTATTTTTTCAATTTCATTAAGGGATAATTCTCTTGATAGAATTGCTCTTGTAACACCAATCTTTTTCAAGGTTTTAAGTGTCGCAAGATTAGTTGTATTATTTTGAACACTTAAATGAACACTTAAATTATTTGAAATAGCTATATCTACCATTCCTAAATCAGAAACTATCAATGCATCAACTTCATAACTATAAATCTCTGGTAAAATGGTTTTTAATTCTTCAATCTCTTTATCTTTCATTACAATGTTAGTGCATAAATATAATTTTTTATCCTCTTGATGTACTATACTTGCGAGATTTTTAATCTCTTTGAGATTGAAATTATTGGCATTATTTCTCATGTTTAATCCATCAAGTCCCACATAAATAGAATCAGCGCCATTTTTTAGGACACTATTAAATGAAGATAAATTCCCTGCTGGAGTCAATAATTCAACCATTAAAACACCATAAATTTACTAAGTTTTCTGTCATCTTTTATTCTCATATAATGAACAAAAATTATTAAGTTATAATACTTCTCACACATTTTTCTTGTGAAATTTAAGATATTAACAGGGTTTATTTCTCTATTTTAATCTTTTCTTCTAAAGGTGGTTTCTAAGGATTGTAAGATGTATAACTTAAAACATTTAAATACTATTATTGAAGTAAGTTATTATTATAATCAATTGATAAATAAATTTTTAAAAGGTTTCGATTTTTCTTTTAATTGGAATATAGTTTTAATATAAACTTAATTTGTTAATTGTAAGTAATATTTTTTAAGAAAGATAATTTGTTATAGTATAATTAATATTTTCTAAACATTTATAAGAAATGTTAATATTAAATAGATGAGAAAGTAATACTGGAGTCTGTTTATGAGGATTAAAAAAATTAATATGGGGAGTTTTTTAGCAGTTTCCGATTGTATTTCATTGTTGAACTTGTCATGTGGGTTTATATCTATTTTATTAGCTATAAACAATTATATTGGACTTTCATCAATATTTATTATTTTTGCCATCATATTTGACTCATGTGATGGTTGGATTGCAAGAAAAATGGGTAGAAATGATGAGTATGGATTTGGAAAGAATATAGATTCCTTATCGGATGTTGTATCATTTGGAGTGGCTCCTGGAATACTTTTATATTCAGTGTGTTGTGTGTATACTCCTGATTTTATATATCCATCAGCTATTGTGTCTCTATTTATAGTAATTTCTGGAGTTTTAAGGTTAACTCGTTATAATGTGATTTCAGATTATGTTGACTTTAAAGGATTCATTGGTTTACCAATACCTGCAACAGCAATGTTACTTGTAACATTTATATTGGCCAGCGCATTTCATATTAACTCTAATCTTGCTATTTTAATAGCTATTGTTTTAATGATTATATCTGGTATTTTAATGATTAGTAATGTTAAGTATCCTAAATTTAATAATGTTAAAATTATTTCTATTGCAATGATACTTATACTTTTAATCATTGTTCCAATACCTATTGTTTTTAGTGGATTTAATATTCCAGCAACTGTATTATTCATACTAACACTAATATTTGTATCAAAATTACTTAAATAGCTATAGATTTAATATTTATTCTAAATTACTTTTAAATAGTTATAATTTAATAATAAGTTATAATATTTATTCTAAATAGCTATTAATACTTCCTATTTAATAAATAAATCCTCAAGCTCCTATTTGTTTAATAATAGAATGTAGAACTTATCAGAAAACTTTTTTAAAAAACTAATGGATTATTTAAAAGATTTAATAAAAATTCTAACTTGAATATAAAGGATATTAAGCTTACCAAAGATGATATTTTCCATAAAAAAGAAAAAATAACTAAAAATAGCTTAAAAGAAAAAGATAGTACTATCAGCACGAAATATTTAAAAAACTTGATAATTTTAATATTGATTCAATGGATTTTTAATGAAAATGATTTTGAAGATATAAAATTGATTAATTCTGATAAAGAAAATAACATGGATTTAAATGATGAATCTTTACTAAAAAATAATTGTTTTGATAAAAAAGGAAAAAGTTACTGAGTATTAGCAGTGAAAATAAAACCATTGTAGGCAGGGCAATTTTTGCTTTTATAGCCATTGTCTTGATATTTCATCCTACTTTTTTTTAATCTATACTTCTTATGCAAGTGAAATTAAAGTTGTAAAACTTGAGAAGATAAATGAGTTAAATACCCTGTATTCTGGACCTTTATATGTTAATAGTGATATTACAATATTAAAATCTATGATAAATAATGCAGATACTGTTGAAAAAGTTAAACTCATAGATATTATCCAGCCTGCAGCAAGGTCCTGGAGAGAATATCAAAATCATCAAATTAATAATATTAAAGATAGTTATGCAAGAGTTATGTTAAAATACTTAAATAATAATTCTAAAAACATCTTATTTTCTATAGATGAAGGACACAGCTTTGTAAATTCTAACAATGCAAATGTTCTATCACAAATGAACTTTTAAAGCTTGATATAGTCATTGTACCTGTTTTATTACCAAGATTAGAATCAGGAGGAGGATTAATGTCTATTGGAGATTTTGTAGACATTTATTTCTCATCAAAGAATGATTATACTGAAACTAATAACAATTCAAGTTCTGAACACGATAGTGAATCATCAATTAATCAAACTAATAACTATCCATCAATTTGTGGGGCAACACTTGTACCACTATCACTTTCTAAGAATAGTGAGGTTATAAATGGGAATTATTTTAGCTCCAATAAATCTGTAGATAATACGTTAAGTAATGTTGTAGAGAATGAAAAATCCTTCTCAACGGGATGTAGAAGAAATCTTAAAATCTGTAGCTGCAGGTGGGTTTAATGAATCTGAAACAATGCAATTAATGGATAGTTTTGGTTTAAAACTTTCAGACTATGAAAGAAGAGCTAATATTGGTGAGTTAGATTCTCAATATTTAATTCTTTTAGAGATTCCAAGTGATGATGTTAATTTACTTATTAACAAATATGGATAATATGAGAATAACTATTCCAACAAGTAAAGCTCTAAATTGAGTTTTTACTGAACTTAATGATATATATTTAAGTTATAAATCAGTTAATACAACTGAATAATGATTTAGAAGAAAGTCAGCTTAAATTAGTATTTTCAACCAAATATTCCAATACTAAACATTCATCAAGAGAGTAGTTATTTCTTAGTTTAAGATGAATCCCATTTTCTATTAAATCAAATCCCTCACCACCAACTAAAGTTTTTGATTGATTTCCACCCACAATTATAGGTGCTATACACACTTTAACTTCATTAACTAAACCTTCTTTTAGCATTGAAAAATTAAGCTTTGATCCACCTTCTAAAAGAAGTGTTTTAACTCCTTTATCATATAAATATTCCATTAACTTTTTTAAATCAGCTTGATCTTCACCAGAAATAAAAACATCAGCTTTTTCTTTAAGTAATAAAAGGTATTCTTTTCTTTTTAATATCATCTTAGAACTAGCTATTATTGTTTTAGCATTAGAATTTAAAACATTATAATCAAGCGGTGTTTTTCCATTACTATCAACAACAATTCTAATAGGATTTATCTTTGCATTATCTATTTTATTAGAAAATTTTTCACGCACTGGCAACTTATGAGCTGTTAATTTAGGATTATCAAGTAAAACAGTGTTTATACCAACCATAATCCCATCCAATTCTTTTCGAAGCATGTGAACCCTTTCAACGTCTTTGACATTGGATATATCAGAATTCCCTGTTCTTGTAGCTATTTTACCATCTAAGGTCATAGCAGCATTTAAAATAACATAAGGTCGCATTATTCACCTAATATTAATAGATATCATGTTCTTTAATATTAAATTATCCATTATTATATGCATTGATCTTAAGAATCTACTTCAATGAAGCCTTTAACATTATGAAATACTAATTTCATAGTTATGAATTACTGGATTAGTTAACAATCTTTGACACATATCATCTACTTTTTTTGTTAATTTTGATTCATTTTCCTCTTCCATTTGAAATGTAATAGTATTATAACTACTAGTATTTTCTACTTTATATCCTAATAAATCTAAAGCTCTTTCAATTGTGCTTGCTTCTGGATTTAACATTCCTTTTTTAAGTTCAATCTTCACTTCAACATTATATTTCATGTTATCACCAATTTATCATTTTATAATTAATAATATTCGACATTATATTATTTTATTTAAATAATATTTTTTATATGAATTATATTGATTCAGTTAATGAAATATGTTTTATTCTTTCCACACCTTTTATTTTTTTAATAATATCAACGGTAGCTTTAGGAACTAACATTTCCCAATTTTCATTAGTAATCATCATTTGTCTAACTCTTGTTCCAGACAATATTTCTCTATTAAATAGTCTGTGTGTGTTTAGTTTGTATCCTGATTCTGAAAAAAGTTGTTGAACCAGTGAATTTCCACTGAAAACCTTGTTAAATGGAGGAGTCAATGTTTCAACATGAGCAACCCATAAGTTGTGATTCATGATGTCAGTTAATGGAATAAGATATATTTTATTTATATCAAAACCCTCTTCAATTAAAGATTTTTTAATCATTAAAATTCTTTCCCCAGCAGTAAAAGGATTTTTAACTGTATGGCTTAGTTGTGCGCTACCAATACCAATAATAAGTTCATCAACTTCTTCAAAAGCTTTTTTAATAACTTGGAAATGACCATTATGAAAAGGTTGCATTCTTCCTATTAAAAGTCCACAGTTTCTTTTTCCTATTAAATTTTCATAATCTCTTTTCATTTGAGAAATACCTCTTTTTTATATTATAAAACTTCTTATAATTAATATTTTAGTAATATTCCTATAAATAATTTCATAAATAACAATTATTATAATGTTATAACTATTTAATAAATTATATATTTTACATTATCTTTAAATACTTCTTTAACAAAATTATTACTATAGGATATTATTATTTGATTTCATAAGTTAATAATATCACACATTTTTATTATTAATATTTATAATTAGATATTATATCATCGTAATTTTGAACATTTTAATTTTTGTATAAGATTTAGTTTGAGATTGTTAATCACTGTATTAATAAAAAAAACTTATAAATATTAAATTATTATTAAAAAAAAATAAGAAGTATAATACTTGACATTTGATTTAAAAATAATAAAAAATTTTTAAATCAATTTATCAACTTTATTTTTAAAATAAATCATTGTTTTTTATAAAACAAGATTAAAAATAAATTTAAAAAGTTTCCTTAAGCATTATATAAAAAATAACATTTTAGTGATTTAAATGAATGTATTAAAAGAATTTAATATAAAACCAAATGATCCTGAAATTTTTGAAATAGCTTTTATTCATGCATCATATAAAGTTAAACATGGCTTAAATCATGATTATGAACGTTTGGAATTTTTAGGGGATTCAGTCCTTAGTTTACTTGTATCTCATTATTTATTTGATAATTTTAGAGATGCTGAAGAAGGAGGCCTTACTAAATTAAGATCTAACTTTGTCTGTGATGCTGCCTTAGAATATTATTCTTCTTATTTAGGATTTGATAAATATCTTAAAATAGCTGAAGATAATATGACCCAGAATGAAGTAAAATCTGCAAATGCGGATATTGTGGAATCATTTTTAGGGGCTCTTTTTTTAGATCAAGGCATAGAAGAAACAAAAAATTTTTTAGAGAGATATATTTTTAAATTTATAAGAGATAAGTATGTATTCTTTACAGATTATAAATCTAAAATTAAAGAATATGGGGATGCTGAAGAATTAGAGGTTCAATATGAATTAGTAAAAGAAACAGGTTATCAGCACGATAAAACTTTCTTAATGAAAATATTAATTGGTGGTGCACAATATGGTGTTGGAGAAGGAAAAAGCAAAAAAGAAGCCGAACAATATGCTGCTAAAATAGCGCTTGAGAAATTAAACATAAGTGGTAATAGTTTGCCATTTTGACAATGTTGAATTTTTCAAGTTTTTTTAAGATTAATAGCTAAATTTTAATAAATTTTTCCTATCCTAACACTTAAATAAATGAGAAATATAATTATTAGTTTACTAAAATAAAATATATAATATTATGATGCGATTATATGGCTATAAGAAATGTTAAAGAAACTATTAAAGGACAATAAACTTATGATAGTGTGAGTGTTAAATTAATTGGGGTTCTTGGACCAAACAATAAAGGAAATTGATCCTTTTTTTAATGTTAGATGCTTTTGATAGTGAAAAATCCTAATGATTATATAAAAGGATTTCCAATGCATCCTCATAGAGGCATAGAAACAATAAATTATTTAATAAGGTCAAATGACCCATAAAGATAATATTGGGCATGAAGGCACAATATATGAAGGAGAATCTCAATGGATGACTGCGGGTAGTAGAATTCTGCATGAAGAAATGCCAGAAGAAACCGATCGTTTGTTTGGATTGTAGATATGGTTAAATTTATCTCAAAAAGATAAAATGATGCCTCCAGCATACTTTGATATTAAGAGAAATATGATAAAAACCGTAGGAGAGGAAGATGCCACTAGTAGGATTATATCTGGTAATTATAATGGTGTTGAAGGTGTAAATACAAAATATGTTCAAGTGAGAATATTTGACATTAGTTTAAAGCCAGATAAAGAGGTTAAGATAGATATTGCAGATGAATTATTATTATTCGCCTACTTTTTTGAGGGTGATGGGTATTTTGGTGATGGTGAACATGTTGAAAATATAACAGTAGCTATTTTTGGTGAAGGGGATACATTCAATGGGAGATCAGGGACTGAAGGTCTTATATTCATTTTATTTGCAGGTAAACCATTAAATGAACCTGTTGCTTGGGGTGGGTTCAATAGTAATGAATAGTGAAGCTGAATTAGAGGATGCTTTTAGTGAAATTCAAGATGGAACTTTCATTAAGTAAAAACTACCAACGATAAGTTTAAATATGATTAATAACAAATAGTAAATTAATAGGTGATTTAATGGAGTATAGTTTAGATAAGAAAATTATTTCTGAAATAGTTGGTACTTTTCTTTTAGTATTTTTTGGAACTGGTTCTGCTGTTGGAGCAGCTTTGATGGTGGATAAATTTATACCTAATGGGGGTATTGGTGCTTTAGGTGGATTTCCTGAATGGTTAGCTGTTAGTTGGGGATTTGGAATCACAGCAATAGCTGTTATCTATGTTTTTGGAAAGATATCTGGAGGACATATTAATCCTGCTGTTACAATAGGTTTACTTATTACTAAAAATATATCATTAAAAGATTGTATTGGATATATTATAGCCCAATTTATTGGAGCTATTATTGCATCAATAGCAGTGTTTGCTATTTTTGGAGATCCTGGAGTAACAATAGGTGCTCTTGGTGCTAATTCTCCTGCAGCAGGCATTAGCTATTTACAAGCTTTTGTTGCTGAATTAATAGGCACATTTTTCCTTGTACTTGTGGTTATGGGTGTAGCTGTTGATAAAAAGGCAGATCCTGGAGTTGGAGGACTTTCAATTGGGCTAACAATTGGGATTGTATTAACATTCTTAGGGCCAATCACTGGTGGATGTATTAATCCTGCAAGAGGTTTTGCCCCAATATTAATTGACTTTTTAGCTGGTGGAAAGGATCTTTTTGGATACTACTCAATATTCTTCTTTGCCCCAATCATTGGTGCAATAATAGCAGCATTACTTTATAATTTTATTGCAAGTCCGAATAAGGAAGATGGATTTAATCGCCAATAGTTGATGTTTATCCATTCATTTATTTTTTTTTATTCCATTTGTTTATTATTTATCTATATTTTTAAGATTACTAAATTTATTATTATGATAGTAATATCTATTAAGTGTTTTTCCTTTAATTTTTAAGTTATTAAATATCTAATTAGTTTTATTTTATTATTATAATAAATTATTTGTTTATATTATATTTTAAAATTATTTATTTTAATAAAGATATAATAGTTAGAAAATATAAAATTAATATATTAACAGAATAATTAATATATTAAAAATATTTGTAGGAAAAATGAAATTGCAAAGAAAAATTGAACAAGAACCAAAAATACCTACAAATTCTTCCTTAGATGAACTGCTTGGTGGGGGAATTGAGAAAGGAAATATTACTCAGGTTTATGGGCCCCCAGGTTCTGGAAAAACTAATATAGCTTTAATATTAGCTGTTGAAGTGGCTAAAAATGGAAAAAAAGTAATTTATATGGATACTGAAGGTGGTTTATCCATTGATAGAATTGAACAAATAGCTAAAGATGATTTTGAAAAGGTCATAAATAATATAATTGTTTTTGAACCTCATTCCTTTGAAGAACAAGAAAACGACTTAAAAGCAATAAAATCATCACTAAATCCAAAGTCCGATGATATAGTTGCCGATGATGTAGATTTAATAGTTTTAGATTCTGTTGTTGCACTTTACAGATTAAATGGATCAAATTCACCTTTATTAAATAAAAAATTAGGAAAACAAATGGGGGATTTATCTACACTTTCTCGTAAATATAAACTGGCTGTTTTTATCACAAATCAGATTTATTCGTCTTTTAATGGTGAGGGTAATGGAGATATAACTCCTGTTGGGGGAGATATTCTTAAATATTGGAGTAAGGTCATAATCGAACTTGAAAAATCAAATGTTATCAGTCAAAGAGTAGCTAATTTAAAAAGGCATAGAAGCATGGCAGAAGGAATCAGCACTAAATTTAAGATTACCTCAGATGGTATTCAATGAATTTTAATGTAGAAATCTTTTTAAATACATGACCATACTAAAAATTAGTGCATTAAGTATATTATAACATTTTTATAGTATTGATTTAACATAAATTTATATATCATTATAAACTATATTAAGTTAATTATAATATTTTCTAATCAATTCCTGATTTTTTTGAGGTATTAATGTTTAAAGAAAAAAAATATGTAAGGGATGCTAAAAAAATTCCCAAGGGATTTGACACCACCAATCACTTTTTTGAATATCTTTTTAATAATAAAGACATGATTTGGATGGGTCAAAACACTAATCATCTTCATAAAGAGGATGATATTCACAGTGCAATGGTGGAGAGTTTAAAAGAAAGGCAATACTCTAAATACCCCCCTTCTGAAGGTTTCTCAGAGCTTAAAGATTTAATCTTAAAAGACCTAAATATAGATAATCAAGATATTTTAATAAGCTCAGGAGGGACTGATTCACTTTATCTAGCTATGAATGTTATTTTACAACCTAAACATACTGTAATTACATGTGATCCAGGATATTTAATTATAGATAACTTTGCAAGTAGGTTTTCTAATAAAATTATTCAAGTTCCAATATATAATAAAGAATGTGGATATAAATTAACCCCAAAGCTACTTAAAGAAAACATGGATGAAAACACTAAGGTCGTTGTCCTAATTGATCCATTAAACCCATTGGGTAGTGCATATACTAAAGAAGAAATAAAAGAATTTGCAGAAATAGCTATTGCAAATGATATTTATCTAATCCATGATGTAACTTATAAAGACTTCGCACACGAACATTACTCTGTAGCAAATTATGCTCCAAACAATACTATAACCATTTACAGTTTTTCAAAAATTTTTGGGATGGCAGGACTACGAATTGGTGCTATGATATCCAGTTTTGAGATTATTGCAGCTGTTAAAGCAATAATAATTAATGATTTAGGAACAAACATTATTTCTCAATCAGGAGCAATAGCAGCTTTAAAATCCAAAGATAAATGGCTAGATATTATTGTAAATACTACAAGAAATAATCAAAAATTAATTAAAGCAATGATTGATGAGATTGATGATATTTTCATAATTAACTATCCTTCTGAAGCAAACATGATTTCAATAGATATTGAAAAAACAGGGATTGATTCAGATGAACTTGCAGAATACCTTTTAGATAAAAACATCTTTGCAAGAAGTGGAAATTATACAAGCAAACATTTTGGAAATAAATATCTTAGAGTTAGTTTCTCTATCCCCGAAGAAGAAGTAAAAATATTCATTCAAGAGTTTCCAAAAGCAATATCTAAACTTAGAAAACAGTAAACATGGATTATTATTAAAAAATTTTAGTTTATAATACTTTATATTATTATATTTATCAAAATTAAATATTCTTAATCATGTTTTTATTATAGTATTTTGCGAAATTAATCTTTTTTAGTTTCAACTCACTTTTTCAAATATTTATATTTTAAAAATTTGTATTTGCTCTTTAATTTGGATTTAAGTTTATAAAATTAAGTTAATAAAAAATTTGTTTTATAAAACATTAATTGAAATAATATATAAATAAAATTAATTAATTTTGCAATTAACTATATGTTTGATGGACTAAAAAGCATGATTAAATTAACCACCCCAATAAAAGATGAAGATATTGAAAACCTAAAAATAGGGGATAAAGTTTTAATTAGTGGAAAAGTATACACAGGAAGAGATGCTGTTCTTCCAAGATTAGTAAAATTAATAGATAATAAAAAATTAACTTTTTCCATTGAAGGAATAGCTATTTTACATACTGCAGTAAGTGAAGCTGGAATATCTCCAACTTCAAGTAATAAAAAAGAAATAGAATCATCCATCATACCATTATCTAATGTTGGTGCTAAAATCCATATAGGGAAAGGAAAACTCTCTAGAGACACAGTAAAACAAATGAAAAAATCTGTTTTTATTATCACCCCTTCAGTTGCAGGAATTTTAACTAAAACTATCCTTAGTAAAGAAATCGTGGCTTTTAAAGAAGAAGCAATAGAAGCTATTTATAAATTAGAACTTAAAAATTTCCCAGGAATTGTAGCAGTTTGTAATGGTGAATCTATTTTTAATTAATGAGTTTTCCAAGATATTTTTCCATTATCAACTCAGATCAGTAATTTTATAACCAACAGAATAAAAAGGACAGCACGGATGGAAAGTAGAATCAGCTGAAACACTAGCAACGGCACTCATAACTAATAAAGCTATTAATAAAATACTTAACATTTTTTTAAATAACATGTATTTAACCTCCAATAAAAAAAAAATAAATTATTCTACTAAATGAAAAATATAGTTATATATATATATATTCGTTGATTTTAATCCAACAATGAACTAAAAAGAAGATATTTAATTTAAATTTTGCACGGAACATTAAATACTTTAGAAGCATTTGGAACATTACTTTCATCAAAATCAAGATTGATACCTTCACCTAATTCTAAAGAATTTTTATAATCATACTCTTCTTTTTAATTCTTTATTGTTAAACTCACTATAAAATAATTTCTTTATTCCATAAAATTCTATTTTTATCTAAATGAGTAGTAATAACTAATTTATATGGTTTACCTCGAGCTTCATCTGCATAATAACTATAATGCATTTTAGTTGGTGCACCAGCTTTAATATCTGTTATTTGTGATCCACTCGCCCTTTCTAATTCAATACCTTGTTCATCATAAACAATATATTCGTTATAAAGAACTTTCATCGGTCTTGAACTATTTAAAGTAGCTAAAAAATTAACAGTAATATAACCATAATTATTCGTTGAATTATATTTAATATCAGAAACATCAATAGCTTTGTCAATATCTTGCATATTAAGATTAGAATAATAAAATCCTGCAAAAGTTAAAATGATTAATATAATAACACTAAATATTGGGATTAATTTTAATTTATTCAATTAAATCACCTTTTATAAGACCTTTTATTTGTAATTCATTTATAATAGAACTAATAATTAATAATATAATCCCTAATAAAGTATAGTAACTAATATTTGAAATATCATTACTAAATCCTAAAACTATACCTATTATAACTGTAATAATTGCAATTATATACTGAATAATTGATAAATTTATATCTTTTATACTAAAATATATGCCTATTAAACCAAATACAATGGGTAAAATAGTAATAATAGCATAAATATAATAGGTTAATGCTGCATTTAATGTTGAATAACCATCACCAGTAAATGCTGTGATCATATAACTTCCACCAAAAATATTTATTATACCAATAATTGCTATAATAATAGAAACTAATTTCACTTTATTCATATTTATAACCTCTTTTAATTCTTTCTCTTAATTTATATTCTCTTGCATCTAATTCTTTTTCATCTGCCATATTTTATAACCCCATTAAACTTGTAAATTACAAGTCAGTATCTATTTAGAGTGTGATAATTGACCAGATGGTATGTTTATTAACCTTAAATGATAATAATTGTAAATATAATTAATAATTTAAAAAAAGAATTTAAAAAAAGAAGGTATTATATTAACCTTCTAACATCCTGAACTTCAACACTACTAATTCCAGGTAACTCATTGAATTTTTTCTCTACAAGTTCAGTTCCACCTTCTTCATCTTCAACAACGAACATAACTTTAAGAGCTACTAAACCAAATGCTATTGGTTCTTCATCAATCTTATGAAGTTCAGCACCATTTGGTATAGCAGATTTAATATCTGTTTTTAAGGATTCCAAATCAATATCTGGATTTTCAGGCATTAACTTAAAAGTTGCAACTACTTCACTCATCTTATTATCTCCAAATTAAGGACCTACAAATCCACATTCACATTTATAAGCATGACCAAAGGTACGACATTTTTCACATCTGTAAATTATTTTATCGCATTCAGGACATTCAAATTTAACATAAGGTTCTATTGCAGGGATTTCTTGATTACAGGAGACACATTCTATTTTTTCCATTTACTCACCTCGAATATAAGTATAATTAAAATTTTGATTACATTTATCTGATTTCACGATGGATAAAACCCTTTCAGGAAAGTTTCCATTCACAACAAAGCAATCAAGTCCGAATTCAATCAAAAGTTCAGGTAACATTAAGTCAATTGATGATTGCTCAAATGATAACAATTTTTTTGCATCAATTTCCTTAATTAATTTTGAATTTTTAAGAGTTGGGTTTCGGGTATATATTCCATTGACATTTGTAGTTATTAAAAGTTTCGTTTTTAAAATATGTGAAATATATGCTGATATTGAATCAGAACTAACTCTCCAAGAATGCTCTAAAACATTTTTTTCCTTTAAAATTTTAGAAGTAATTAAAATAGGTATTTTTCCATCATTTAAAACAGTATTAATATCATTAAAATTATCAATAATCTCTGTAAAGTCTAATTTATCGTTTAATAATTTAGAAATTATACTCATGCTCTCAATTGCCACTTCATGAGTTATATCATTAGAAAATCCAATTTCATTATCATATTCACGAATAAGATTTGCAAATTCCCCAGCACCAGTAATTAGCAAAGAATTAGTTCCTTTAAGAGCATTAACTAAATTAATAGCATGTTCTGGAAACAAACTTCCTCCAACCTTAACTACCCATTCAATAATTTTAATCCCAACTTTTTTTTATGAATTAATTCATTTAATATTAAATAACTATTAATTTATTCAATTCAATATTTAACCATTAATTAAGCAAGTAATTTTAAGTCCTTAGTAACTTTATCAATGATTAACTCTTCATCAGGACCTAGACCTAGACATGTTACTGTTGATGGGGGAAGTTCAGTTCTTCCTTGATCTATGATTAAACAGTTTGGGATTCTATTTATAATAGCTAATTTTTGAATTTCTAATAGTTCTTCTAGACTATCTATTCTTAAAATTATTTTTGCTTGCCCATCATTCTCCCACTCTTTAATTTTCATGGGATTAGCTTTCTTATATGAACCTAAACACCCATGACAACATTGAGCAGCAGTTTTACCTTTAGACATTTTAATATCTCTACGAACAATAATTACCTGTTTCATTTAAAACACCAACATAATATTAAATAATATAAAAGTAATTTAGACAAACCACGAATTCTTATCATGTGATAATTAACCAAGATTTTTATAAAATTAAATCTTCTCCTTCATTTTTAAAAGATTCAATCAATTCTTTGAAATTTTTATGGGTGTATTTACGGAAAAGATCCTGTTTAATATATAACCAATTAAATTTAACATCATTCTGTAATGAATTTATATCTTCACACCATTGATTTAATTTTGTAAGTTTCGCTGGAACACTTAAATCTTCCAAACCTTTTCTTTCAATTATATAAATTTCATCTTCAATATCCGAATAAGATCTTTTCTGAAATATCATTTTATTTATTTCTACTTCATAGGGATTTATTACAATAAATTTTCTTAGGAAGATTAATAGTATAATTAATTTTTTTTACTATACTTTTAATGTAACAGTTGCAATTTGTGTCAAAAATGATATTTTTTAGAATTGTTATATATATTTTATAAGGTAATAAAAATACATGAATAAATAATTATAAATATCTTAGTATTTATATATGAAATTGATTTTTTTTAATTTCAACTACTTTTTGAAATTATTATATTTTTAAAATTTTGTATTTAGTCTTTAATTTGGATTTAAGTTTATAAAATTAAGTTAATAAAAAATTTGTTTTATAAAAATTAATTGAAATAATATATAAATTAAATAATTTTGCAAATATTAATAATTACAATAAATTTAAATAATTATGTTCCTTCAGATAAACTTTAATTTCAATTTAAAAAACACGATAAATTTTATTATGTTGCTCTAATTAACTTTAAAGTACATAGCACTGTTATAAAAATTAAATTAACTATTTAAATTTATTAAATAAGTTTTAAATCTGGTCATGATCTTTAAACATGTTTATAAACGGTTCGATAAATTACTATAAAATTAAAGTTTAGCTGAATGGTTATAGATTAAAAATTGATTGTTATGTTTAAAATTACAGCTATTGGTGGGGATGGAATAGGTCCAGAAGTTCTAAAAGGAGCTATAGCTGTTTTGGAAAGTTTAGATTTGAATTTTGATTTTATTGAAATGGAAGCTGGGAAAGTTTGTTTAATGAAAAACGGAACTACAATTCCTGAAGAAACAATTAAAGCATCTAAAAAGAGTCATGCTACATTATTTGGTGCGATAACAACGGTTGATAATCAAGAAAGTCCAATTATAGCTTTAAGAAAAAATTTAAATGTTTATGCAAACTTAAGACCTATAAAATCATTTGAAGGGATTAATTCATTATATGATGGTTTGGATTTTTGTATAGTCCGTGAAAACACAGAAGGACTTTACAGTGAAAGTGAATACTATGATGGGGAAGATACTGCAGTTGCTCGTAGAATAATCACTGAAAAAGCGTCTGAGAAAATTATCAATTTTGCATTTAAAAAGGCAGTAGAAGATAATAGGGAGAAAGTTACATGTGTTCATAAAGCAAATGTCTTAAAAAAAACTGATGGGATTTTTAAAGAAATCTTCTATAAAATATCTAATAATTATCCAAAGATAATAGCTGAAGATTATTATGTTGATGCCATGGCAATGTATCTTATATTAAGAGCAAATAAATTTGATTATATTGTTACTACTAATCTTTTTGGTGATATTCTCTCTGATGAAGCTGCAGGGCTTGTAGGTGGTCTTGGACTTGCTCCATCAGGAAATATTGGGGATAAATATGGGTTATTTGAACCAGTTCATGGATCAGCACCAGATATTGCAGGAGAAAATATTTCAAACCCAATAGCTATGATACTTTCTGCTGTAATGATGTTAGATTTTTTAGATGAGAAATATTATTCAAATAAAATTAGAATAGCTGTTGAAAATGTTTTAAAAAAGAAAAAAATAATTACTCCTGATTTAGGAGGAAATAATAAGACTATGGATATGGCAAATGCTGTTATTGATGAATTAAAAAATTTATAACTATTTACTTATCATAGTTCCAATTCCTTCTTTGGTAAATACCTCAAGAAGAAGTGAGTGTTTAATTCTACCATCAATAATATGTGCTGATTTTACACCACCTTCAATAGCTTTAATGCATGTTTCTATTTTAGGAATCATCCCTCCTGTGATAATACCTTTTTTAATTAAATCATCAACTTCAGATATTTTAATATTCTTTATCAATGATTCTGGATTATCAGGATCTTCTAAAACACCAGCAACATCAGTTAGGATAATTAACTTCTCAGCATTAATTTTATTAGCTAACTCACCAGATACAGTATCTGCATTAAGGTTTAACGTATCCCCGCCGCAATCAATACCAATAGGAGATATCACTGGAATATATTGGTTTGTTGTAAGTAATTTAATTATTTCGGGGTTTATTGAATCTATCTTTCCAACCAATCCTAAATCAACAATAGATTCCTCACCAGTTTCATCATCCTTAATTTTATGTGGTCCTTTTTTAGAAGCTAAAATTAATTTAGTATCCTTTCCAGAAAATCCAATCCCTTTTCCACCATGTAAACCTATTTTTGAAACAATATCCGTATTTATTTTACCAACTAAGACCATTTTAATTATTTCCATTGTTTCTTCATCAGTAATTCTAAGCCCTTGAATAAATTTAGGTTTTTTACCTAATTTATGCATGGATCTTGTAATTTCTGGACCTCCACCATGAACAACGATGGGTTGCATCCCAACATATTTTAAAAGAACAGTATCTTCAACTGTAGAAGACATAACACTATCATCAATCATCGCATGTCCACCATACTTTATCAAGATTTTCTTTGTATGGAATTCTTTTATATATGGCAAGGCTTCAATTAATATATCAACTGTAGACATAAACTCACTAATCTCATTAATTAATAAAACAATATTTAAATTATATTATTCTTTTAATTAAAATATCATAAAAAATATATACTTTAAAACATAATGATACTTTAATAATAATTAACTTATTATTAAATTTTTAACTTATATCTATTATTCAAATTTATATTAATGAAAATTATTTAAATATATAAATTCAAACATTAAATCTTAAACTATAATTTTATTCTCATTAATAAAAGGGGCGAACATGAAAAGAAAAGGACTGATTTTAACGGGGATAATTTTAATAATAATTATAGTTTTATCTATACTGTTATTTACTCATTTTAACTCATCAAATCTCAATTCAAAGAACTTAGAATTCATTCAATTGGGATCAAATGAGAATGGAACAGTGGAGCTTATAGGCCCAATTGGAAATACAAGTTCAAATGTAAAAATAGCATACATTATAGGAATCCATCCATTAGAATCTTTTGCACATAAAATGGCTTATGATACTCTATTTGAGGATAACAGTTCTTTGAAATATTGTTATTATATTTATAGAATTAATGTTACCAAAAATCCTAATGTTTATGAATTAGGTAGGATGGCTGGTCAGCTATTGGGACATGATTATGTTGTTTCAAATGTTACTAAAGGAAATTATACTATTGTTCTAGATATTCATTCAAATGAAGCAGCATCAGGATATGCAAAAAATGATTCGGTATTTGCACCAGCAAACAATTCCCAATCTAAAAAAATTGCAGAAAGGATAGTATCTGAAAGCAAAACCATAATATACTTCTACCCTGAACCTCAAACAAGCCCAACATTTGTTACAATACCAATAATTAATTCAGGAATTCCCACGATAATATTTGAATCAAACGATGGAGAATCAGAAGAACTTAAGGCAATGAATATTAAAAAACTAATCTCAACAGTTGATAATTTAAGCTTTTCA
>JAITXE010000004.1 GCA_031284925.1 Methanobrevibacter sp. | reverse complement strand
TACCAAATTTAGCACAATCTTCACAAACATCAAAAATAGCTCCATCAATTTTTGTTTTAATGGGCTTTTCATTTTTTATTACTTTACCACAAATTTCGCATCTCATGTTATATAATTTTGTATTAAACTACATTTATATTTTACTAATTTATTTTTAAAATAATTTAAATAATGAAATCTTATGAAATTTCTTAACACCTAAATTTTATAAATTTTTTTAATCCCTTTTTAGAATGAATATTTGGTTAAAAAGATGTTTTTAATTAGTCATATAAGTATAATATTTAAATTTAATAATAATATAAAATTTTTAATAAAATTTTAGATTATTTGACATTCGGAATAATAAAAAAATTTAGTAAATATTAATGAAATAAAAAAACAAGAGTGTTTATCCTAAAATAGGCGAAAATAAGTTAGCACATCTAAAACCCCAAAACCTTTTAAAGTTTTTTGTAACCGTAACTTAATTAATTAGATTTATAATGATAATCTAAAATAAAAATTGTTTAGGCAAGACTAAAAAAATAATAATATTTTAGTTGAATCTAAACAGATTTTTTAGAAACTCCATATTAGATCTAGAATTAAATCGCAATGAATATATTAAAACGATATTAGGTGGATGATTTATAGGATTTGATAAAAATGTTATTAAGAAAAATTTAGCTGTAAAAATGAGGCACTGTAAATTACATGTATGGTTTTTCATTTTAGAAATTTATAAATCATCTAAAAAATTAAGTAAATACATGAAATAAATGTGGCACTGTAAATTTAGCATGGTTTTCAAGAATCTAAATTTTGATTTTAAGCTAAAAAAAATTTAATTCATGCACATGTCATTCAAAAAATTGTGATAATGTTAATATTTCATATTATTTTAACTAATGTTATCAATACAATTAATTTTAATCATGGAAGTAATAGTATTGATTGTATCCATTGTAATTTATGGTTAAATAATCTAAAAAATGTAACAAATGGTAAAACTTCATAAATAAGAAAAATAACAGATTGTGCCATAAGTTATATGGTGAAAAGAAATGATGTGGAAATTTCAGGTGATTCAATAGATAACGAAGTTTTTTTAAAAATAATGAAAACCCGTAAATTTAAGTCATGAAAACATTTTCCGAGTTTGTTTTCAAAGAAAATGACCTAAAATTCTTAACAATAGACATGCTAAATATTCATGACGAAATAGCAACAAATAAGAACATTCCACACCAACAATGCATTTTCCCTCCCATGAAATATATGGGGGACATGCTTTTTAATGAATTAAAAAAGAAGAAAAATACACTAACGAAGATAATTAAACATTTAATTAAAAGGTTTGAAAAACTCACCACACATTTAAGAGAAGATAATATTGATAAAACATAAAAGGTGAAACTTTCAATAGTTTACCACAGATTACTCGATTGAAAAATATTTGTAAAACTCATGAGGCATTTATCCTTAGAGTAGGTTCAATAATGAAAAATTACATCCTTAATTTTCAGAACTTTACAAATAAGGCACAAATATCAAAAACAACCCACCTATAAGTTATAGTGCCTAAAATATTCACATTTTTTTATACTCAAATATTTTTGAAATATTATTTTTACCATAACTTATTTATATAAGATAAAACCTAATTAACCTGTATGCAATTTTCAAAAATTATTTATAATATAAAATTATATTAATTGCATACTTAGTTTTTCTCATAGATTATCTTATTGAATTATTAATCTATGAATTTTTATTTAATTTTAGTAAATAAGGTATTAAAATGTTTTTAAGTAGCAATTGTAGATAATCTGTTACTTATTTTAAGCCTATTACTTTTTAAATATTCAATTGATTTGTTATTAATAATAATTTATTAGTAAGTAATTGAATAAAAATTTTATCATAAATAAGTAAACTAAAATTAATAAAAACTAAAGTAAAGAGTATAATTAATTAAATATTAAAGAATACTTAATAAATTAAAAATATAAAATTATAAGGTGATTTAATGGCACAACAAGGACAACCAATTTTAGTATTACCTGAAGGTACAAATAGAATTTTAGGTAGAGATGCTCAAAGAAGTAACATTTTAGCTGGTAAAGTTTTAGCTGAAACTGTAAGAACAACATTAGGTCCTAAAGGAATGGATAAGATGTTAGTAGATGGTCTCGGCGATATAGTAGTAACTAATGATGGAGTAACTATTCTTAAAGAAATGGATATTGAACATCCTGCTGCAAAAATGTTAGTTGAAGTTGCTAAGACTCAAGAAGATGAAGTTGGTGATGGTACAACAACAGCAGTTATTATTGCTGGGGAATTACTTAAAAAAGCTGAAGGTTTATTAGATCAAGATATTCATCCAACTATCGTTGCTATGGGTTACAGACAAGCAGCTGAAAAAGCTCAAGCAATTTTAGAGGATATATCTATTGAAGATATTGATACTGAAATATTAGTTAAAGTAGCTATGACAGCAATGACTGGTAAAGGTACTGAAAAAGCAAGAGAACCATTAGCTCGTTTAGTTGTTAAAGCAGTTCAACAAGTAGAAGAAAATGGTGAAGTAGATAAAGATCATATTAAACTTGAGAAAAAAGATGGTGCTGTTGTAGAAGATTCAACGCTTGTTCAAGGTGTAATCATTGATAAAGAAAGAGTACATCCTGGAATGCCAAAAGAATTATCTAATACTAAAATAGCTTTATTAAACTCACCAATTGAAGTGAAAGAAACAGAAATGGATGCTGAAATTAGTATAACTGATCCTGCTCAAATGCAAGCTTTTATTGAACAAGAAGAAAATATGATTAAAGGAATGGTTAATAAAATAGCTGATTCTGGTGCGACTGTTTTATTTGCTCAAAAAGGAATTGATGATTTAGCACAACATTACTTAGCTAAAAAAGGAATCATAGCTGTTAGACGAGTTAAAAAATCAGATATTGAAAAATTAGCTAAAGCTACTGGTGCAACAATTGTTTCTAATGTGGATGATTTAACCCCAGAAGATTTAGGGGATGCTGGAAGTGTAGCTGAGAAGAAAATTTCTGGAGAAGAAATGATCTTTGTAGAAAATGCTAAAGAATCTAAATCTGTTACTTTACTTGTTAGAGGAAGTACTAAACATGTTGTAGATGAAATTCAAAGAGCTATTGATGATGCTATTGGTGTTGTCTCTGCAACAGTTGAAGATGGTAAAGTTGTTGCTGGTGGAGGAGCTCCTGAAATTGAAATGGCTAAAGAACTTAAAAAATACGCTGAATCTATTAGTGGAAGAGAACAATTAGCTGTCACTGCATTTGCAGAAGCTTTAGAAGTTGTTCCAAAAACTTTGGCTGAAAATGCAGGTTTAGATAGTATAGATTCATTAGTAGATTTAAGGGCAGGTCATGAATCTTCACCTTACATGGGATTAGATGTATTCAGTGGAAAAGTCGCTGACATGAAAGAATCTGGAGTAATTGAACCAAAAAGAGTTAAAAAACAAGCAATTCAATCTGCATCTGAAGCAGCAGAAATGATTTTAAGAATTGATGATGTTATAGCATCAACCACTAGCAGTGCTCCAGATATGGGTGGAATGGATCCATCTGCAATGGGTGGAATGCCTCCAATGATGTAATTTTAAGGATTTTTATCCTTATTTTCTTTTTTTTATTTTAAAATCTGTTTCCAAAGGAAACTTAAGGAATGAATTTCCTGTTTTAAAGTTAGAAAAACGAAGTTTTTTTATTTTAAAGAATTCAATATATTAATTATTATTTTTATTAGATTTACATTTCTTATTCTAATTAGTATAAAAATAATAGTATTTTAATAAATTCATTATATAATTTAATGAATAAAAAATATAAAAGATTTCATAATTAAAATTTAATATAAAACGGCTCATTATATTGGTTTTGATAAAGTTCTTAAAAAAATGAAACCAATGATAAAATTATAAAATATTACTTTAAATTAGTTTAATTTATAATAACAACCAAAATAAATATAAATTTCACTTGAAAAATTAAGAATTTTATCAAAATCACCATATTTAAATCAATTTTAAACTAAAAAAAATTAACCTATAGAGAAAAAAAATTTGTGAATGATATCATGAGAAATATCATTGTTGATAAATTAAACCAAACATCTATTGAAGATATTGATATAGAAATTGTTGAAAGAAAAGGTATTGGACATCCAGATAGTATTAGTGATGGAATAGCCGAATCTGTAAGTCAAACTCTTTGTAAAGAGTATATGGATAAGTTAGGTGAAGGAAAGGTTCTTCATCATAATACAGATGAAGTTCAAATAACTGCAGGAGAATCAAATCCAGTATTTGGTGGTGGGGAAATAATTAAACCTATTGATTTCTTACTAACTGGAAGAGGAGTAAGAAAATTTAATGGGAAGAAATTTGCCATTGATAGAGTTGCTATTGCATCTGCAAAAAAGTATTTGGATGAATCACTAATTAATTTCAATACTGAAACAGATGCAGTTGTAGAATGTAAAATTGGTCCAGGTTCTGGAGATTTAGTGGATGTATTTAAAAGGGATGGAGCTATTTCTTCTAACGATACATCATTTGGAGTAGGTTATGCTCCATTTTCTCAAGTAGAAAATATAGTATTCTCTACTGAAAACTTAATTAACTCTAGATCATTTAAGAAAGGCAAATTTGTTGCAGTTGGAGAAGATGTTAAAGTCATGGGATTAAGAGAAAATGATAAAATAGTTTTAACTATTGCTGCAGCCATGATATCCAAACATATTTCTAGTGTTGAAGAATATAAAGAAATTAGAGAAAGCTTAAAAGAACAAGTATATAATTCAGCTATTAAACAAACAGATAGAGAACTTGAAATATTTATTAATACTGCAGATGATAATAATTCTAAAACTGAAGATGGATACTACTTAACTGTGACAGGGACTTCTGCTGAAATGGGGGATGATGGATCTGTTGGTAGAGGAAACAGATCTAATGGATTGATAACACCAAATAGGCCAATGTCGATGGAAGCAACTTCTGGAAAAAACCCGATTAATCATGTAGGTAAGATTTATAATATTTTATCTAATCAAATAGCCAACGATATAGTCAGTAAAATTGAAGGAGTTAAACAAGTTAACATAATGATTTTAAGTCAAATTGGAAAGGCAATTGATCAACCAAAAGCAGCCACCTCACAATTAATCTTAGAAGACGGATATAAATTAGAAGATGTATCTAAAAATGTTGAGGATATAATTGATGCATGGTTAGATGATATATCACATATAACTCAAGGTGTAATAAACGGTGAATATCGTACATTTTAGATTATATTTCATAAAATTAATGGCATTGTAAAATTACCTGTGTGATTTTTTTATTTTGAAAATTAAAAATCTTTCATGAAAATGTAATACTCTATAGATAAACCGATATTTTAATGGTTAAAATGATTTTTAGGAATTTTGATAATCACGCAGCGAGCTTTACAGTGCCAAAATTAATTAATTTCATAACTCATAACTAATGTATTAAAAATGGTGTAGTTGAAATTTTATTAATTATTCTATTCTTTTTTAATAAGTAATAAATTGAATTTAGTGTATCTAAGATAATATAAAAGAACCCATAATATTGTATTTTATATGGCAAATTAGGAGTAAAAAATGAATTCGGCAAACTGGATCTTATTAAAGTCATTAGTGAAAACTGATTTTAAATTACGCTATCAAGGTAGTTTAATTGGACATTTATGGTCTATTTTAAAGCCTTTAATGCTATTTTCGGTTATGTTTGTTGTTTTTATTAAATTTTTAAAATTTGGGAAAGATGTTCCTCATTTTGCAACAGCCCTTCTACTTGGTATGGTAATTTGGGGATTTTTTGCAGAAACAACATCAACGGGATTGACATCAATTGTTATGCGGGGAGATTTATTAAGAAAAATAAGTTTCCCAAAAGAAATTATTGTATTATCAGTAACTCTTAATGCTTTCATTAATTTTCTAATAAACTTAGTTGTTGTTTTGTTTTTTGCATTAATAACACATGTTGATGTATCAAAACATGTTTTTCTGGCTCCTTTGTATATATTTCCATTATTTGCTTTTTCTTTAGGAGTATCTTTTATCTTATCCACAATATTTGTTTATTTTAGAGATATAGCACCTATTTGGGAAGTGATTATGCAGGCAGGTTTATATGGGACACCTATTATTTATCCACTTTCACAGATTACTGGGACAGATATTTTCTCATCTTTACATATTTCTGGTAATGAAATTGCTACTGTTATCTTTATGAATCCTCTCGCTACAATTATTCAAGATCTTAGACATATCCTAATAAATCCAGCTAATCAAACAATTGGAGAATTTATAAATCATAGTTGGATTATAGCGATTCCATATATTTTACCTTTTGTGGTATTGGTTATAGGATATATCATCTTTAAAAAACATGCTAAGAAATTCGCGGAGATTATCTAATGAATGAAGATATAAAAAAGGAGGTAGCAGTATCTGTAAAAAATATTAGTAAGTCTTTTAAACTTCCTACGGAAAGCTCAAGTAGTTTAAAGACAACAATAATTAATTATTTTAAGGGTATTAAAGGTTATAAAGAGCAAAAGATTTTGAAAGATATTTCTTTTGATGTTGAAAATGGGGATTTTTTTGGCATTGTTGGACGAAATGGGAGTGGTAAGTCAACATTATTAAAAATAATTTCAGAAATCTATGTTCCAGAGCATGGTTCTATTGATATAAATGGGCGTATTGTTTCTTTTATTGAACTTGGTGTGGGGTTCAATCCTGAGCTTACAGGGAAAGAGAATGTTTATCTAAACGGTGCATTGCTTGGTTTTTCAACTAAAGAAATTAATAACGATATGTATGAAGATATTGTTAATTTTTCTGAATTACATGAATCCATGAATCAAAAATTGAAAAATTATTCATCAGGAATGCAAGTACGTTTAGCCTTTGCTGTAGCTATTCAATCAAAATCAGATATATTAGTTATAGATGAAGTTCTTGCTGTGGGTGATGAATCGTTTCAAAGGAAATGTAATGAATATTTTGAAGAACGTAAAAAAACGGATAAAACGACAATTTTAGTTACACATGACATGAGTGCAATTCGTAAATATTGCAATAAAGCAATATTGATTCGTGAGGGAGAAATTGTTGTATCTGGTTCCCCTGAAGATGTTGCTTCACAATATTCTATTGATAATTTTCAGCCATTTGAAACAACAGATACTGATGAAAAAAATGAGGAAAATTATTTGAAATTCCCCTTGGGGTTAAGTGAATTAGTACCGTCTTTTGATATAGTTTTATTAAGCAAACAAAATTTGGAAAGTGGGAATGATCTTATTTGTGAAATTAAGTATGAAATCACATCTTCTATTCCCATAATATTAGGACTTTCAATTGTATTGGATGGTATGGCAGGTTCAATTGTTGATAGTGGTGATAGAGATGAAAATGGTGAATTTATTGTTAGAAGTACTGCAAAAGGTAAATATTCTTATAAATGGATTTTTCCTACAAATGATATTAATAAAGGTAAGTTTACTGTATTGGCTAGTCTTTTTCAATTAAAAAATGGGAAACTTATACGTATTGCATATACTACGGAAGAACG
>JAITXE010000089.1 GCA_031284925.1 Methanobrevibacter sp. | reverse complement strand
AGGATCCATCTCTGAATCTTTTACATCAGGATTCGCACCTAAATAATAGTTTCTGTCAAATTTGGCATCGTCTAATATTTGGTTTGGATATCTCCCTTCAGCTTTACCATATTCTATATCTATCTCATCTTTTTACTTGATAAATTTCATTGAGTTAAAATAAAGAAAACTTCGTTTTTTAAATTTGAAATAAACAAATTTTTTTAAACTAAAATTTCATTTTTAAACAACAATGACAATATTGGACATACTAAAATAATATACTTCACAATAATATATAAATGTTGTGATACAAATATCAACTCTAAGAATAAGGATTTTTTGAAATTTTTCTATTTTTAATTGCTTTTTAATTTAGTTTTCTTAGTTAATTAATTAATAAACATGTGAAAACTTAAGGAAATATAATTAAAAATTATTCATTTTAAGATTAAATTTAGCAAAAAAAGACTTAAAGTATATTAAAATATTAATTATTTTTTTATAATTAAATCTATTCTTTTCTATTGCTTTTTTTATTAGATAAATTGGTATTTTGCATTAAAATATTTAAAATTACATATAAGGAATTTATTTTCATGATAGTTTTAGTTAAGAGAAAGAAGTTATGGGAAATGTATCCTATTGGAAAGGCAAAAAATGCACTTAATAGTAGGCGAACTCCTGATTTCATCGCATATTTAAAATTTAAACATGATGATTCTGGATTAAGACTTAATCGTTTTATGGTTGTTAAAGATAATGAAGAGAAAATGCACTCACCTTCAAATGCAATTAAAATTCTCAGAAAACAAATAGTCTTACTTGCAAATAAAGATAAAAAAATAGAACAATTCTTAAATTCACAAGGAATTAAATTTCATTACACAAAAACATGTAATCATTGTAGAATTGAGGGAATGATTACAATAATCAACTCTAAATTTACTTATTCTTATCATAAACAAGAAATTTGTAAATTATGTGGGGAGAATATAATTTTATCTGAGTTAATTTCACAAGGATTTTCAAAAAAATTATTTCCAAATTTTAAAAGACTAATTGAAAAAACAGGGGATTTAGATAAAGTACTATCCATATTAAATCATGATTTTGACCCATTACTAAACCCTGACTTAACCTTATTTGATAAAATAAGCCCGAAAAAAGATTTAAAAATTCCTAAAATAGCCATGAATCGTTTAAAAATTCCTGAAGAATTTAAGGACACGGTAGTTAAAGATGAATACCTTCTCCCTATTCAATATTTATCAATTAAAGAAGGATTACTTAAAGATAAAAATCTTCTTGTTGTTTCTGGGACAGGTAGCGGGAAAACACTTGTTGGGGAGTTAGCAGCTATTCCTAAGGCATTAAAAGGTGAAAAATTTATTTTTTTAAGTCCTCTTGTTGCATTATCAAATCAAAAATACAGAGACTTTAAAAAGAAATATGAAATATTAGGACTTAAAATAGCTATAAAAGTAGGAAAAAATAGGATTAAAGCTAAAAATGAATTACAAATTCATGACTCAGATATATCTACTTCAGATGTGATAGTAGCCACATATGAAGGTATAGATTTTTTAATTAGATCAGGTAAATACAAGGATTTAAACACACTCGGATGTGTAGTTATTGATGAAGTACATAACTTAGATGATGAAGATAGAGGACTTAGATTAAATGGTTTAATAAGAAGAATAATGAAACTCTTTCCCAAAACACAGATTATTGGATTATCAGCAACAGTAAAAAATCAAATCCAACTATCTAAAAAATTTAATTTAAAACTTGTACAATACAACGATAGACCAGTTCCTCTAGAGAGACATTTGATCTTTCTAAGAAATGAAATAGAAAAAAGATACTTAATTAAAGAATTGGTTTTAAAAGAAAGTAGAATTAAATCATCAAAGGGTTATTTAGGTCAAACCATGATTTTTACTAATTCAAGACGAAAAACACATCAAATAGCTAATTTTCTCATGAAAGGAAAGGTGAATGCAGCAGCTTATCATGCTGGTTTATCTTACTATAAAAAAGAGAGGATTGAAAAAGATTTTGCAAATGGTAAAATATCAGCCGTTGTTACAACAGCAGCATTAGCTGCAGGTGTAGATTTTCCAGCTTCACAAGTGATATTTGAATCTTTACTCATGGGAAATAAATGGATTTCCCCCAATGAGTTTTTCCAAATGCTTGGAAGAGCTGGACGACCAAGTTATCATGATAGAGGAATAGTTTATTTACTACCAGAAATAGCCAATGATTTTAATGGTGAAAATGAAGATGCAATAGCTATCTCCCTTCTTGAAAGTGATGTTGTTGATGTTAATATTAAATTCAATGATTCAGACCTTCCAGCAGAAATTTTAGCAGATATTAGTTCTAAAGTGATTAAAAACATTGAAGAGATATATGAATTTTATGAATATGTTGATTTAGATATTGACATGGCAATAGATGAACTTCACATGCATAAATTAATACGGGTTAAAAAAGGAGTAAATAAGTATTCTAATGAAAATATTTCATTAACTGAATATGGTAAGGCAGTTTCTGTCTCATTTTTAGATCTATACACTGCAAATTTAATTAAAAGATCGTTATATAAGATTAATGATAAAATAATTAATAATTACATTGATAAAATAGTTAATAAGTATAAAAATAATATTAAAAGAATAAATTTTAATTTAAAAAAACTTAATAAGAAAAATAAAAAAACAGAGGATATTAAGATACTATCAGATATTTTAGAGTTAATAGTTATCTTAGACCCATTTGAAAATGTGTATTTATCACCTAACTTACATAAACATATTATTTCAAAAATTAAATCCAATTTTTCATCAAGACTATTTGCAGAATCAACCTTAGATATTATATCCTCAGGTGATACAATAAGTAAATTAGATCAAAGATTTCAAGATGCTCTTTTAAAGATTCAACTTGATTTTTTAAGCTG
>JAITXE010000056.1 GCA_031284925.1 Methanobrevibacter sp. | reverse complement strand
ATATAGAATATGGTAAAGCTGAAGGGAGATATCCAAACCAAATATTAGACGATGCCAAATTTGACAGAAACTATTATTTAGGTGCGAATCCTGATGTAAAAGATTCAGAGATGGATCCTGCAACACATTATATGAAATATAGTAGAAATGAAGGAAGATTACCACATGCATAAATAAAGAAACTAAAGGATTAATCATGAAAATAGGAAACTTACTTTACACTGGAAAAGCTAAAGATGTTTACAGTAGTGAAAATAATGACAATGTAATCATTAAATTTAGAGATGATATTACAGCAGGTGATGGTGAGAAAAAAGATAATTTGCAGAGTAAAGGAGAATGTAATAGTTTAATATCCTCAAAATTATTTGAGGTTCTAGAAGAAAAAGGAATAAAAACTCAATATATTAAACTTATAGAATCTGGACTTATTTTATCTGAAAAACTTGAAATGATCCCTCTAGAAATAATTGTAAGAAATATTGCTACTGGAAGTATAATAAAAAAATTCCCATTTAATAAAAATCAAGAATTTAACCCACCCATTATTCAATTTGACTTTAAAAATGATGAATATCATGACCCTATGTTAAATGATGATATTATCCTCGCTTTAAAAATAGCTAATAAGGAAGAACTTAAAGAGATTAGAAAAATAAGTTTACAAATCAATGATATATTATCTAAATTTCTTAAAAAAAAAGGTATTCTCTTAGTTGATTTTAAAATTGAATTTGGTAAAAATTTAAATGGAGACATTAGATTAGGGGATGAAATAAGTCCAGATACATGCAGATTTTGGGATATAAAAACACTCAAAACATTAGACAAGGACTTATTTAGAAAAGGTGAAGGGGATGTAATGGATGTTTATAAAAAAGTTTGTAAATTAATTGTAAGTGAAGAAGACTTAAAAAAAAATGGGGAATTAATATGGCATTAGTTTTTTTTTTAAGAAAATTTTATATAATAAATATATTAATAAAAAGTGAATTATTTTTTTTTAATTTAAAAAAGATATTTATGGAGTATTTAAAATGAAGATAGAAAAAGAAGGAGAAAAAATACTTGAACAATTTTCAAAAACCTTAGAAAGAATTGATAAGGTTGAAGAAACTCATTATATTATATATAATGTGAATTTAAATAGAGAAGATATTGCACATGATCATGATAATGAAAAAATCATGAAAAATGCTAAAACAGATAAAGATGGAAATATAACTGTTAAAAAGGCAGATTGGATATAATTAAACTATATTTGTGAGAGAGATTATGGGACTAGATTTAGTTTTAGAACTTTTAGATATTCCATGTCAATTAATCAATGTTTTATCACTATTAACTGGTTTTGGAGTTAATTTAGTAAACCGTTATCCATAATGTGATGATAAAAATGAAGATGGAATGATATCCGTTCAAATAACTTTAGAAGGAGAACAAGATCATTTAATTCAAGCTATTGATAAATTAAATAATATGAAAGTAACAATTTTAGAGATGAATGATGTTATTTTAAAAGAAAAGCTAAGAACAATAATAATTGGACATGTAATTTATAGTGATGTTCAAAACACGATAGATAGGATAAATAAACTTGAAGGAGCATATATTATTAATTTAGAAGTTAAATTATCCGATGAAAATAAATCCTCCACAATGATTGTTATAGAAGCAGATTTTGGAATGAAAAACATTAATTACAATAAAATTCAAGAAATAACTAATGAAAAAGGATTATTAATGATTAATGAGGCAGATGATGTGACTGTAGTTAGAAAAGGAGCAGGATCTCTTGAAACAGCATCAGCTATTTTAACCGATCTTATTAATATTGCTAAATTAAAAAATTAACTCTTAAATTAAAAAATTTAAATTAATTAAATATATTTTTAGAGGAATGAAAATCATGATTAATTGGAAAAAAACTCCAGCTGCAATATATAGGACAAAAAAAGACAGATTAAAACCTGTTCTTAAAACAGACCCTATAACACTTAATAATTTAATAAATATTGAAATCCAGAAAAAAACACTACTTGAGAATACAGAAAAATTTATTAAAGGTGAACCAGCATCACATGCTCTTATATGGGGTTCAAAAGGAACAGGGAAGTCTTCTTTAGTTAAAGCTATTTTAAATCGTTACTTCCATGATGGCTTAAGATTGATTGAATTTTCTAAAGATAATCTTCATGCTTTAGTAGATATTAGTGATGAAATTAGGGATTTACCATACAAATTCATTATTTTCTTAGATGATTTATCTTTTGATTTAGGAGATTCCAGTTATAATAATATTAAAAGTATTATAGAAGGATCAATTGAACTTCCACCTAAAAACATTCTAATATATGCAAGTTCCAATAGAAGACATTTAATCCCTGAGTTTTTAACAGATAATGAAAACACAACAGTTGAAAATGGGGAAATTCATTACACAGATAATGTTGAAGAGAAAATCTCACTTTCCGATAGATTCGGATTATGGATCCCTTTTTATCAAGCAAATATGACCGAATACTTAAGAATTATAGATTCATACTTCCCAAACATTAATAAAGAGAAAAGAAACGAATTACACCTTGAAGCTAAAAAGTTCTCATCTTTACGAGGAACAAAAAGTGGAAGAACCGCCAAACAATTTTACATATTATACAATGATATTTTTAAATAGCTATTATTTATATTTAATTTCTTAGCAATATTTCAGTTAAATTAACTCAAAAATGTTTAGGTAAATAATATCAAGCATATATACTAAAAAGTTCAATAGATTATTAGTTTCAAAAAATCTATATTCTAAAAACGGTTAACATTGAGAGTTGACGGCTCAAATCATGGAATAAGAAACTGGATGTGTGAGAAAAGGAGATTAAAAATTTCAGAAAAAATCCCAGAATTATTAAAAAAAAAATTTAAATGAACAGGTAATTATTAAAAATGATTTAGAGAGAAATCATGAAGAAATAAATGAAATTAAAAATAATCATTTGCATGAATTAACACATAGGTTAGATTATACTTGATAAGGATATGGCATGGGTAAAATATGTTTTAATAGCTACTTTTGTGACTATAATGTTAAAATATTTTGTATAATAATATGTGAAGGGGATTTCACCGCATTTAACAATCTAAATTCTACCTTAAATTAGATATATCTTTATTAAAAGTTAAATAATGATGTTTGCCCTTTAGTTTTTTTATTTTTATCTTCTTCTTTCACTGATTTAGACTCTTTTTTGTTTGTTGTTTTAGTTTTATTACTTGTTTTAATTTTATTTATTTTTAGATTATTATCTAATGAATTAACTAAATTATTGCTCTGATCTGGTTCTTTAAAATTGTTTTCAGCTTTTATCTTTTCCATTTTAGTCATGCCTTTTTTTGGGATTTTTTTCTTTCTAAATCTTTTTATTTCATCATCATCAAGAGATAAAAAATCAGAAATTTCCCATGCTAATTCATCATTTTCAAACATGATTTGAAAGTAGGGGAATGATGAAATAGCTTCAGACTTAGAAACATGAAGTTTTTCAGATATTTTCTCTGCAATATTATCTCTTAAAGTTCTTTTTCCCTTTGTATGCCCTATATAAGTAAATGCTTTTGGACCTGTTAATTTAGTAAATTTTTTATATTTTTCATCTTTAGCTAATGCAACACCAATTCCCATAAAATCACTAGCATATCTCCAATAAGTATAGTTTTGTGTGGTTCTTGCCAGTGAAAAGTAATAGTCTGCTTCAGATACCATTTTATATGCTTTTTTTATTTCATTCTTTTTTTTATATTCATTTGGTATATTCTCAGAAATGTATTCCAATACAACTGTCGGGTCTCCATCAAGGTACAGTGATTCCTTTACTCTTTTTAAATTCTTACTTTTTAAAACAGTTCTTATTCCATCAAATATAGTGGATCTATTATCTTTTTGTGATGTTTCGTTTAAATCATCCATTGTGAAAGTTTTACTTGACTGTGATGTGGCTTGTAGAGTATTAATTGCAAATCTCATATCCCCATTGGAATTTTTAGCTAAAGCTTTAATTGAGTCAGAATCAGCTTCTATTCCTTCATTAATAGCTATTTTTTTAAGTAATGCATTAATGGAGTTAGTATGAACTTTAGTCAGCTTAACAACTATGCATTTTGGTTTAATTGAAGTTAAACGTTTACTATAAAAATCATTTGCCATCATGATCATTGGGTGTTTAGCTTCTTTAATTATTTTTCCAATGGCTCTTGTTCCACCCTTATCCTTTTTTCCATCAATACCATCAACTTCATCTAAAATAATTAGTTTATGTCCTTTCTCAAATAAAGAATATGTGTCTGATGAAATACCTGCAGTATTTAATAAGCTTTGATAAGTACGTTCATCACTTGCATTTAGCTCAAAAGAATCACCAAATTCATTAGCTATTATATGTGCCATGGTTGTTTTGCCAGTTCCAGCTGGACCTATTAAAAGAAGTGGTTTTTCTACCTGATTATTTTTCCAGTTATTAAGCCATCCTTCTATTTCTTTCTTTGCATTGCCATTTCCTATAACATCCTTAAAATATTTAGGCCTATATTTCTCAGTCCAACGCATAGTTTCACACTTTAATGATAAATTTATTAGAGGAAAATTAATTAATTTAAAAAAAATATTTTATTTTTATAAGAATTTAGCTAAAAGAGATTCTAATTGTATTCGTGGATTAGCCCCTTCTCTGATTCTAAAATCCGTATTAGCTATTGCTTCAATAAGATCAATGTATATTTCAGGAGCCATTTTTTCATCCATTGCTCTTTTCATTATATCTTGATATATCTGATTTATTAAATCTTCTCCACTTGTCCCCTGCATTATCATTATTTGTCTTAGAATTTCACGAGAACCCATAAAATCTCCACTTAATGCTTTTATTATCATTTTACTAACATCTTGTGGTTTTGCTTTAGAGATAACTTCATAAATACTGCTATTCTTAATTTTATCCCCTATTGAAGCTGTGGATTGTAATATATTTATGGCTTTTCTCATATCTCCTTCTGCAAAATAAACAATTGATTCAATAGCTGAATCTTCATACTCAACCCCTTCAGAATCAGCAATGAATTTTAATCTTTTAATTATATTTGAACCTTTTATTGGAGTAAATCTGAATATTGCACATCTTGATTGAATAGGATCAATGATTTTAGATGAATAATTACACGATAATATGAATACAACTGTTTTGGTATACATTTCCATTTCTCTTCTAAGAGCAGATTGAGCATCCTTTGTCATACTATCTACTTCATCTAAAAACACTATTTTAAATGGGGCTCCAACTGGTTTTAACCTAGAAAAACCTTTTATTCTATCTCTTACTATTCCTATTCCCCTTTCATCAGATGCATTTAATTCCAGGAAATTTTGACGCCAATATTCTCCAATAGCTAATTTTACAAGTGCTAAAGCTGTTGTTGTCTTTCCAACACCAGCAGATCCAGTAAACATTAAATTTGGCATTCCATCTTTACTACCCACATAATGTTTTAATCTTTCTGTTACATGTTGTTGACCAACAATATCATCTAATTTTTGAGGTCTGTACTTTTCTACCCATGGTCCGTTCATTATATCACTTGTTATTTTATTAATTAGTTTTGATTTTAATATTATGGAAGTTTAATTTTAAATTATATTGATTAATAAGATTTAAGTAAATATTTTAAAATTTTAGGCTATTAAAATAAAAATTATCTTTTATAAAATTATTATAAGTTCAAGTATTATTAAATAGGATTTTTAAAATATAAATATGTGTATTTAATGTAAATAGAATCAGCATCTATTTTAAAAAAAAAATTTTTCACTACACAGATTATTTGTAAAGTAATATTATATTTAAAATTAAAAATAGTTTTAAAATATTATAAACTGCAAATAAAGAAAGTAAATAAGATATTTACTTAATTTAAACTCTTTAATATATGTTTTTACTTGTTTATTATTAAATGCAATAGCTAATAAGATAATTCTTTTATTTCTTTTAAGATATTTTTCTATCATTTATTTAATCTAATGCTTCTTTTATAAGTTTATCATGAAAATCTCTATCATCATGTTTTATTTCACAAATGACTATGAAATTATTGGTTTCTATAACAATGTCATCTCTCCCCATGTTAGTTTGAGCTTCACCATCTACTTTAAATCCTGACAAGATAAGATAAACAATACAAAGAATTTAGTAATAATAATCAGCATTTGATGTAACCGACCAGCTTAACTTGTAATATGCACAGCAAACTCTCACTAAATCTGAACTTAATATTGAAACCAGATAAGACACTGCTGGAATGTAGTTTTTCGTCCTATTAACCATGGCAAACTAAGACTTATTCTTGTGAAGATTATTCAAATAAAGAAGCACCTACCATTTTAAAGTAGGTGATCCATACATGTAGCATTGAAAAGGTACCATGATTATTTTACTATATCATAAACCACAAAAATCACCAAAACAGATATTTTAAAGCTGAAATTGAACAGATAAAGCTATTGTAACTCCCACACCCCAGAACAATCTTTGAAATCCAAATTAAATCGCTTTGAATTGAATCATATTTGTAATTAATTTTACTATTTTAAATTAACTATATCTTTTTGAATTGTAGCATTGACAATAGCAGTTTTCTTATCTAACATGACTATTTCATTTTTAATATCTTTTAATTCATTAAAGAGAGGTATTATATAGGTTTTTTTAAGTTCATCTAATCCTTTACTGTTATCATCTAATTTTCTATTATTATATCCTATATTTTTTTAATATGTTCTAAATCTTTATCATTATGTTCTAAATCTTTTTTAATAGCTATTTGCTCATGCCTTAAATTGGATTATTCTAATTTCTATAATTTATTTTTGGAATTGAATATATTGGTTATATTATTAATTAATAAACTCTTAATATAAATAATTTTGTATTCACCAACAATATAATATTTAATGTCCAATTTTTTAGGACAGTTATTGTTTGTTGAATTGCTTTTTAAATCAGCTAAATAAATGGTTTTAATTTCATTTGATAATCATATAACATTTATTATTAAAAAATACTCGTTTTCTTCTTTTTTATTTTTATCACCATCAAATAATAGATTATTTTTTTATTATATAAAGATAAAACTGTGTTTTATTAATACTTACACTCATTTTTATATTCTTAAGATTAAATTTTGGAATATTAAATAATTTAGAATCATCAAATATATTTAATGAAATGGGAATATCATTACTATTAAAATTAAGTAGTATTCCTTTTTCTAATTTTAAAGCATTTTCACTATAAATGTTATTTTTTCTATATTGATAATATATCATATTCAGAATCATATCTGGGACAACATTCACCATCAAGTGATTTATTAGCTCTTATGTCATGTATTTGATTTAATTCATTAACTAATTCTGATCTTTTCCGTTTTAAAGATCCAGTTGAGATTTTAAATGAAAATTGTCTGGAAATAGTTTAATATGTTCTTCATGTAATTCAATTAATTCATTAAGTTCATTTAAGTTTTTTTTCAATGAAATTAATTCTTCTATCAAAATCTATCATAATATTCACATCTCCCCATTAATCATTTTAATTTCAACAATTCCTTTTCTATTACCTTTTTTATCAGTATTAAAAAAAAATCTAACCAATATTTCCGTTCAGTAATTGTTATTTTATAATTTATATTACCCATGGGGTAAATAGTAATAAAAAATGGATGGTACTTATATTTCTTATGAATATCTTCATCACACTCTTCATTTTTAAATGAATGATAAACTGATTTATATATTTCATAGTTATACTCTTTTACATGATAATGTATAACTATATCAATATCCTAAGGGTCTTCTTTTTCAGTCATGTAACTTCCATTAATCCATATTTTATTTATAATCATGATTGACCGATATTTTTCTAAATATTTTAAGTATTTTTAATATTTTTTAAAAATAGCCTTTTTTCTTTTTGATTCTGGAAAACTATCAACAAATTTTTCTTTAAAAGCATCAATATCACATGAATATATTCCAAAAACTAAATAGCCTGTTTTTCATCTATTTTAAGTAATCGATTATCCTCAACATGTGTTATCATTTTATGCTCTAGCTTATCAACTTTTCACCTATTAAAATTCTTATCATTATTTGGTTAAAATGAAGAAAATTAAAATTTTCTAATATTAAAACTTCATTTTAAAACAACAATCTCAGATAGAATAGTTGATATATTTAATTTGAATTATATTCTATATAAAGGGTTTATATGCAACGACAGTTTAAAAGTCCAAATAATACTAAAATATAATAATTAAAATTAATTGCTTAATTTTTTAGTATTTTCACGATATATTTTATAAATCAGTGCTACTAAATAAGGTGTTATTTTATTTTTTAAATCTTAAAAATCTTTTTTGCATTGTTTTCTGTGATTTTATTAACTGATGTGTAATCTACTTCTTTAATTTCTGCAAGCTTATTAATAGCTATTTTAACACAGCTTGGTTCATTCATTTCTCCTCTAATTGGATGTAGATAAGGACTATCTGTTTCAGTAAGTATATATTCTAAGGGAATTTCACGGAAAAGTTCTTGGTGTTGGGTTGAGTAATCAATCATTGTAGAAGAAGACATATAATAACCATTATCCATTATTTTCTTAGCTGTTTTTAAGCTACCACTGTAACAATGAAATATCACATCACTAATTCTATCAAATTGATTTATTATATTAAATGCCTTTTTTTCACCATCTCTGCAATGGATTATAATTGGTTTTTCATGTTCATTTGCAAGACTGCAGAATCTTTTAAAGATATCCATCTGTCTGTTTCTCTGGATTTTATCTTTCACATAAAAAAAATCTATCCCAACTTCACCAATAGCTACGATATCATCAATATAGTTTGATATTTGATATAAAACTTTATTTACTTCACTATCATTCATATCAGCTGATTGAATTGGGTGAAAACCAAGTGATGGGTAAATAAAATCAGGGTTCTCGTTTGAAAGTTTTAAAGTATTAATATTTCCCTGAAAACTTGTTCCAGAATTTATAAGGGAAGTTAATTTTTTTTTAGCCCTTTTTATAACTTCCTCTCTATTTTTATCAAAATTTTCAAAATCTAAATGACAATGCGTATCAATCATGATTATCCACTCATTTTTTAAAGGATATAATATTTTTAATTATGAATTTATTTTTTTAAATCTAAAAATAGGTTTTCGGATAATGTTTATTATTTTTTAGGATTCTTGTACGATTTTTTAAAATAAAAGAAAATCATTAACTTATTGAAAATATTGATTAAATTTAAAATGGTTTTAAAATTTATCTGGAATCTCCTCTTTTGCTTTGAAATTTTCTATTTTACATTTAGTCATTGTCATGGTTTATCATCATATATTATTTCATCTTTAAATGCAATAGCCAGTAAACTTATTTTTCTTGTGGTAGAATCCATCCAATATCTTTAAATTAATCTAAAGATTCTTCAATTAATTTATTAAATGATTTTGAAGTGTTTTAAGTGTATTTAAATTCATAGATAATAACATGATTAGTATCATATTCTTTAAATACACCATTTATACGACCATATTTTAGTAGTTTCTTCCCAATTACATCGGATATTCCCCTAAAAATCTCTAAAAATGGGTTTTAATAAAGAGTTTCTATTTTCACGATTATTATTATGTACAATAACATTAGCATATATCTTTTTCAGAGTGATTTGCCTATTGATGATCTTTATGCAATTTCATGGTTTATTAAGTCAAAATATATGCTATAATAACATCTGTAAAAACTTGGACTGGTTTATCACAGTTTTTTGAAATTAATTCTCGGGTTAATTTCTCATGAAAGATCATGATCTACTCTGAATGTTACTTGTTCAGTAGGTCTTGAAACTATTGGGATAATTGGAGGTTTATCTTTTGCATAAGTGCCTCTACCTCTTAATTTCAACTTTTTTTCGTGGTGGATTTTCTTGAGAGTTTTTTTTTTAACTCCTTTATTTCCTCCTGAAATTCGTTAGATATCATATTTACACTTTTATGGTAAATATAAAAGTATTACATTCATAGGCACTTTGGTTTTATGGAAAATTGTTCATGTGTAATCACTAAAATTTAAACCAAATTCTTTACAAGTAATAATGGCTTGTTTATAAATAATGATCCACGATTATAAATGTCGTGACTTTTACATTTTGGACCAATATAACTCCCATAGACCAATCTGATACTGCGAAACATATTCATACACATTTCTTCAGATGGTAAACAGCATTCTTCATGATTTAAAAACTTTTGATGTCATATATTAAAAATATATTGGTTAATAATATTTAAAGTTTTGTAATTGATAAGTACACATGAGCGAATTAAATAAAAGATTTGAATTTTTCATAAAAAAAATATATAATAGAATTTACAGCTTAAATAAGATATAAATAATATATAGTTAATGTAATTAATATAAAAAACAACAAGATTACATTTAATAAAACTAACATTTAATTAGAAATCCACCTCTAAATTTAAATTAAAATATTTTAAGGTGATATTTCAATACATTGGTGATGAAGTGAAGTTTGTAATAGATGAGCGTGGAAAAAAATATATTTTTAATGAAGAAGATGATTTTCATTCTGATTTAGGAATAATTAAAAAAGAAGACATTAAAAAATCAAACATTGGAAATATTTTAACCACTCATCTTAAGAGAGAATTTAAGGTTATTAAGCCAAATGTAAATGATTTCATTGATTTGATGAATAGACAATGTTCAATTCTAATTAAAAAAGATATTGGGCTTGTACTTGCATATACTGGCATTGGAAATGGAGATAAAGTTTTGGATGCTGGAACAGGTGCAGGAGCCATTGCATTACACTTTGGAAATGTTGTTGGTAATGATGGAATGGTCTATAGTTATGAGATAAGAGAAGATTTCAGTAAAATAGCTAAAGATAATATAGATTCATTTAGAATGAATAATATCATAATTAAAAATAAGGATATTAAAGAAGGAATTGAAGAGAAAAATCTTGATTTAATATTTTTAGACCTTATAAAACCCTATGAAATCATTGAAGATGCATACAACTGCTTAAATCATGGAGGATTTTTAGTTATTTATGGTGTTTATCTTGATGTAATCCAAATTTCACATAAAATTCTTAAAAATGCTGGATTTGAAGATATTTCAATCATTGAAAGTTTAAATAGGGAGTATGAAATTAGAACTCAAGGAATCAGACCAAAAACACGAATGGTTGGACATAGCGGTTATCTATTATTTGCCCGTAAATTATAATTACCTTATCCAGGATTATAACTTTATCATTGACTTATAAGAATATAATAAAATAAACAGTTAATATTAAAAAAACAGACCAGTTATATACTTTAATAAAAGAGTTGAAAAATGAGAATAACACTTATAAAAGAACAAAACAGGAAAGAATATATAAAGGAAATGGAAGATACTTATAAACCTATTCCAGAACTTAAAAAAATACTTAAAGACAACAAATACATGCTCATGCGTGCTGACCTTGAAAATTGGAAATACTATCTAAAACACCCTGATGAAAAACTAAGAAGAGGAAAAGCTATTTTTGTAGAATGATTATATTTAAATTCTAATAATATTAAAACATATAATACTAAGTTAAAAATAGTTTTTTATAAAATATCAATAAAATAGTTTAATTCATATTTTTAGAAAAATTAAGGTTTGAATATGGAAACTGTTAAAATTTGGGTTCAAGGAATTGTTCAAGGTGTGGGATTTAGACCTAATGTATATAGAATAGCTAAAAGATTAGGGATTAGGGGGTCTGTTAAAAATCTTGGAAATCTTGTTGAAATAATTGCTCAATCAGATGAAAACACGATAAATGAATTTATAAGAAAGTTATCATATGAAAAACCACCCGTTTCAAAAATAAATTCCATTGAATATGAGAAAATAAATTCATCAGGACATTTTTCTGACTTTAAAATAATTAAAAGTTCTTTAAACTCAACAGGCACTTCTATTATCCCACCTGATTTAGCAATGTGTGATAATTGTCTTAAAGAGTTAAAAGATAAAAATAATAGGAGATATAATTTTCCTTTTATTGCTTGTACTGATTGCGGACCACGATTTAGTGTTATAAAATCTATTCCTTATGATAAAAATAAAACAACAATGGATGAGTTTCCTTTTTGCCCGCAATGTTTGCAGGAGTATGAAAATCCAATGGATAGAAGATATCATGCTGAAGCAAGTTCTTGCAGTATTTGTGGACCCTCTGTGAAATTATATAATAAACAAGCAAAAGAAATACGAACTGAAAATCCAATAAAAAAAGCTGTAAATCTTTTAGATGATGGGAATATAATAGCTATTAAAGGTATTGGTGGAACTCATTTAGTTAGTAATCTTGAAGATGATATTATTTTAAAATTAAGAAAAAGATTAAATAGAATTAATCAACCATTTGCTATAATGTCTCCTGATATTAAAACCATTAAAACTTTTGCGGATATTAATATATACGAAGAAAAATCATTAGAATCTATTGAAAAACCTATTGTAGTGGCTAAAAAAAGTAAAAATTATTCTTTTCCAGATTCTCTTGCTCCCTATTTACATAATATTGGAGTAGTTCTACCTTATTCTCCAATCCATTATTTACTTTTTAATTACACTAATCAACTAGCATATATAATGACTTCAGCTAATATTCCTGGAGAACCTATGCTTATAAATAATATTGATATTTTAAAAAATTTAAATACAATAGCTGATTATTTTCTTCTACACAATAGAAAAATAGCTAATCGCTGTGATGATTCTGTAATTAGATATGTTGATGGGAATTTATCATTTATTAGAAGATCACGTGGTTATGTACCAGCACCTTATGATCTTAGAAGATATTCTAAAGACTTAAATATTCTATCTTTAGGTAGTGAACTTGATGTTACATTTACAATTGTAAAAGATGGGTTTGGATTTGTTTCACAACATATTGGAAATACAAATAAATTTAAAACTTATCAATTTCTTCAAGAAGCAATTGAACATCTAAGTATTATTACTTCCACTGATAATTTTGATTTAATAGCTGTTGATATGCATCCACAGTTTTTTACAAGTTCTCTTGGTCTAGAACTTTCAAAGAAATATGGGTGTGAACTTATCAAGGTTCAACACCATCATGCCCACGGGGCTGTTTTAGCATTTGATAATGATGTGGATGAATTAATAGTTATTGCAGCAGATGGAGTCGGTTATGGGGAAGATAAGACCGCATGGGGAGGAGAGATACTATACACTGATATTAAATCATATCAACGTCTTGGTTCACTATCACCTCAAAAAATACCTGGTGGGGATATATCCACTAAATACCCAGCAAGGTTTTTACTTTCAGCTCTCTCTAAAGAATACACCGAAGATGAACTTAAGGAAATATTTAAAGGTTATGTTAAATTCTTTAAATATGGTGAAAAAGAAATTGATATGGTTTTAAAACAAAGTGAAAAAGATTTTAATACTCCTGTTACTACAAGCATTGGTCGAGTTTTAGATGCGATTTCAGTTGCTCTTGGAATATGTGGAAAAAGAACTTATGAAGGAGAATGTTCAATGAAATTAGAGTCCGTAGCTTTTAAGTCTAACTCAAATTTAAAAATAGATTTAAAGTTTAATAAACATGAAAATAGACCAGTTTTAGATACAACAGCTATTTTAAAAGAAGTCATTGAAATGAAAAATAAAGGATTAGATATTAAAGATATTGCTAAAGCAGGTCAATATGCTGTAGCTATTGGTCTAGCAAAGATGGCAGTAGATGCAGCAAAGTTAAAAAATATTAATGTAATTGGGGGAACTGGAGGAGTTTTTTATAATGAATCTATTACAAAAACAATTAAAGAATATGTTAGGGAAGAAGGTTTTACATTTGTTGGACATGATAATTCATGTTCAGGTGATGGTTCAATCTCATTAGGTCAAGCCATTATTGCATCAGTGCGAAATAGATAATAATTAAATAAGATTTATAATTTAATATTAAATTTAATTAAAAAATAATATTTAAAAAAACATTCACCTTATATTATAGTAACAAATTATTTAATCAAATAAACTAAATATAATATTATAGTTATTTATAATCATGTTTTAAATAAGTATTTTAAGTGATTTAATGAAAGTTATTGAGATAAAGAGCAATCCATTAGAATTTGCGGAGAAGATAATATCAGATATAAAAGTTCATGAAGATATAGGGCTGCTTAGATGTGTTCAATGTGGTATGTGTACTTCAGTATGTCCTGGTGCTAAAAATTCTGATTATAATCCTCGAATTATGATAGAAAATATCCTTGAAGGCGATGAATCCATAATAAATAGTGTTGAAATATGGAACTGTTTTTATTGTTATGCCTGTCACAACTTTTGTCCCGTTGGAAATAGTCCGTGTGAGGTTAATCAAGTTTTAAGGCAAATAGCTATTGATAAAGGAATAGCTAATGATAAAGTTAGTCCATTTGCAGGATATGGAGATAGTTTTTTAGAAATTGGTGTCGGATCTATGCCAAAAAGGTTTTTCATGGAATTAAATGAAGATATTGAAGGATGGTTAGATTTTAAATCAAATCTTGAAGATATAAGAGAAAAACTTGGTTTAGGATCCATTACAATCCCTAAAAAAGCTGTTGAAGAGGTAAATACTTTACTTAAAAATGTTAATTTTGATAAAAGAATAAAAAACATGAAAAATGTTAAATGAGTTAATACATTATAAAGTTTAAATGATTAATTAACAGGCGAAATTATGAGTGAAAAATTATCAATAGATGATGCAATAGTTAAATTGAATGATAGTGATATTGAAATAAGAAAATTAGCTGTCAGTAGCCTAAAAGAAATTGATGACGAAAAACTAATTGAGGATAAAAAGTTAATAGATATTTTAATTGATAGATTAAATGATGAAAGTCCTCTTATTAAACATGAAATAGCTAAAATATTAGGGAATATTGGGGAATCAGCTGTTGATCCATTACTAAATGCTATTAAAAATGGAGATGGAGAATTTAAAAAGTTTGTTTCATTTGCTTTAAAAGAAACTTCAAGTGGAAAAGCCATTGATTATTTTATTGGTTGCTTAGATGATGAAGACTGGGCTATTAGAAAAATTGCAGTTAGATCTCTTGGTGAGCTTAAAGTGATTAAAGCAGTAGAGTTAATAAGTAATAAAACTGGAGATGAAGATTGGGGTGTACGACTTGCAGCTATTAGGTCTCTTGGAGATCTAGAAATAGAAGAAGCAATAGCACCTATTAAAAAAGCACGAAGAAAAGAAAAAGATAAAGATTTTAAAAAAGCAGCTAACAAGGCAATTAAACAAATTGAAAAAGTTATTAATAAAAAATAAATATTTTACGAGTTGAAAATATATGGAGAAATTGAGTCTTTCCACAAATATCTTAAAAGAGAGTTCTATACTAAGAAAATTAATAAGAAATTAGCAGAATATTATAACTTATCTTATGATGAATTATATAAAGAAGTTAAAAAGCAATATAAAGAAATAACAAGAAAAGAATCAGATAAATTAGAAACAGAATATAAATTATCAATAGATATTATAAAACCTTTACAAAATGAGATTGATTATATTGATAAAGAAATAGATAAACATGTTTATGGATTATATGGTTTAACTGAAGAAGAAATAGCTATTATTGAAAAAAAAGATGTATAAAAAACTTGTAATGGAAAAACCCCATCACTTTTTACAGCTCATATAATATTATAGTATGATTATTTATATTAAAAAAACAAATATTTTTTTAACTGAACATGCATGTGATGATAAACAATGAAAAAAAATAGTAAGAATAGTTATGGGAAAA
>JAITXE010000025.1 GCA_031284925.1 Methanobrevibacter sp. | reverse complement strand
ATTTGAACCACACAGATTACCTAGTGAAGAAATGGAATACACATCCCTACCAGGTGTCTTAGAAAAATTAGAAAAAAGATTTGAAAAAATGGATTAAGCTATTTTAATAGATTATAAATTTATTATTTCTTTTTTATTACTTGTTTTATTTTTTTATAAATTTTTCATGGTTCATTTTTAAATTATATTTTATATAGGCAATAGTCAGTCTAAAACAAGATTATAATATTATGGATGTGATGATTTATGATGTTAAAGAAAATATTAAGTATTTTGGTCATAGCTATTATTGCTATGAGTGCTATTGGTAGTGTATCTGCTACAAGTGATTATTTTGACTGTTATTTTGATGTAGATACTGATTTTGAGGTTATGGATGCGTGTATACAAATGAAGGCTTATACCCTTGACCAAAGAGAAGTTAAAATGGGTTTAGATGAATCTGGATTATGTCATGAAGTTAGACAATGGCAGGATGTTTATGGTAATATGCATTATATATATCATGCTGATAAAGCTGGTGTTTATACCCATGAAGATGAGTGGTCTTGGCCTTGGGATTCTAATTATATTACTTTCCATTTTGCTCCACATAAGTTTAGCATGCGTGAGTCTACCCCACATCTTGAGAATGGTTGGTTAACAGGAAATGCAGTTTTTAGAGTAACACCATCAAGTGTAAAATGGAGTAAAGAAGGATATGACGTTTTAAAAAATAACGCTTCATTAGAACTGAGAATTAATGATAGTTATAATCAAGGAGCTATTGAAACGAGGAATGTTAAGAAATTTACATATCCTAACTATAAATATTTAGGTGATTTAGGGATTGCTTTTGATAAAAATTGTGTTATTAATATAGATTTTATCTTGCATACTAATAATCCAAAATGGGCTGATGAAACGATACATAAAACATTTTATACTTAATTTTCTTTTTCTTTTTATTTTTTGTAAGTGTTCATTTTTAAATAACTAGGTGATTAATATGGTTGATTTTAGTAAAGAACAGCTACAAAAAATAATAGAATATAGTAAACAAGGTTATTCTGAACAGGTTATTGCTAATAAGTTGGGTGTTAGTAAGTTTGATTTGGAGGCTTTCCTTACATCTGCGGCTGAGGAGCATACTCGTAATAGTAAAACTGTTGAGGCTATTACTTTCCGTGAGTATTTGAAGTTCAGGGATGATGACCCCGTTTAGAGGTATTGGAACAGTTAAAGAAGATGGGTACTGGATATTGGATGTTTCCTCCTGTTGATGAGTTCGGTCCTGAGGTTGCGGATTATCCCTCCTCAGTATATTAAACCAAACAATGTAACTCTTAAAGATTATTTAACAATGGTTTATCCATAGCATAGTACTAATAAAACAATCAGTAGGTTAACCTATGAATATAGAAGAGGCTAAATGTTAATTAGGATGGTATTATAAGAACAGTAATGCTCGGTATGATGCTAATAAAGAGGAAAATGCTGCTGTAAGGATTCTTCAGGATACTGTTATGTCTTTAATTAATCAATCCGAGAATAAATGTAAGAAGAGTGTTTATGATTGCTAAGGATCAATATTATTATAATTAGTGTCTTGCTGGACGGGCTCAGCCTGCATGCAATGCTATAGGATCCCCTCCCTATTTGCCACATAGAATAATGAATTGTAGGTAAAATTGGTTTGGAGTAGGAAATACAAGTAGTTAAAGTATCAAAACCAATCCGAGATATGCAAGAAAAATTAGCTATTTGATAGATTTCTCTTTCTATCATTTCAATTGAAAATGGTTCTTTATTTCCTTTTAAAATAGAATCTCTTATATTTACTTCATTATCTTACCAATCTTTAAGTGATTTTGACTTTTTTGTGGTGAAACTCTCATTTTTGTTCATGAAATTTCATTTTTATCCATTATAGTTATAACTACATCTAAACTCTGAAATTCCATAGCTTTATCATCAATAATTCTTTTTCTAAGTTTTGGAACAGAACTTAAACCTTGAAGAAGTGCTCCAAGTGATAATATAAAAAATGATAAATTATTCTCCTTAGAAAAATTCCATAAATTTTGAGTATCAATTTTAGAATATCTAAAACTGAAAAACTTTGAAAATGGTGATTTTTTAATATCAAACTCTATTTCTTTCATAAAATTACTCCTATTCTTTTTATTTAATTTTAAATATACCAGTTTAAATAAATCCAAATGTTATTAATGGCATATAAATAATCTTATTATCATGCTTAATTTTATTGCATTTATTGGAAACTAAAATACCATAATTTGCATTATATCTATTAATGGATTTTGTTAATTGACTTTTAGTTTTTTTCCCAGTTCCAACTTCAATTGGAATAATCTCATCTAATTTTGTTCTTAAAAGGAAATCGGCCCCAATTTTCTCTGGTGGGTAAAATATTCCCATTAATTTAAAGTTTATTTTACTAATTTTAAATAAGAAAGAAGCTACAAGGTTTTCTGCTAAAATACCAAGACATTTTCTATCTTCTAAATTAAATTTTGCTATTTCAAAGTTAATGGATGCTTTAATTGAAGTAGATAAAAAGTAGTATCTCCATGGTTTTCTTACAATTTTTCTAGCTCCACCACAACGGATTAATATTAAAAATCAATTGAGTTTTTTCCATAGACTCTAAACTAACTAAGGTTGGAGATATTGATAAATAATTAGCTATTTTCTGATTTGAAGTAGTACCTGCTTTTTGTAATGCAAGATAAATTAATAATTCTTTTAATTGTATCTTTAGTTGATGAATTAAATGATTTTATAGAGGGAATATTTTTTTCAATAATTCTTATCTACAATAGTAAATATCTTCCTGTAAGATTCAGTTTTATCTGATTTTAAAGTAAAAGGAAATCCATAACATTTTAAAAACTTTTCAAATTCAATTTTTGGATCATTATTTAAAGAAAACCACCTGATTAAAAAGTTTATTTTCTAAATCAATTGATTGATTAATATATTTTTCTCCTCCAAAATATATCATATTTTCTAAGGTCTTTGAAAAATTAGAATCTAGAGAAGTATCATGTTTTAAAGATAAATAATCCCTAAAATTACTGGGGTAAATGGATTCTTTATTTATTCGTCTTACGAGGTCTGTGTTTATTTCTAGATCTATATCAAAAGAACCAGCAAATATTAAAAATATATTTTTGCTATTATCATGAATTATAATTCACTTGGTTTGTTTTATGTACTGACTCTAAAAACTTATCAACTATAGTTAAGAGATCTGTGTTAAAATAACTTACTATTTGATCCATGGATATATAAAGCATGTTTTTATAATCAACATGTTTTTCATTAAGTAGATAATCATATAATTGAAAAATAATTGCTGTTTTACCAACACCACGAAGACCAGGCATTACAATGATTCTGTTTTCGCTTTTATCATCTAAAAAATCATCAAACTATCTTTTAATTTTATAATAGTCTAATCTATGATTAAAATTTTTAGTATTTTCTTAATAATTTGTAAATTTCTCTTTGCTTTGTGAATATAAAATTAGTTAATTCCTCTTTAAAAAGCATTGTAACACCTATTGAAAAATTATTCACATATTTTTTTCATGTAATAAATATTCATGATTTATTTCATTTTTAATATGCTATAATTTTTTATACATTTTTATGTATAAAAAGAGAAATATAAAAAAAATAAAAAAGTATGTTTTCTTAACAAATTCAGAGTTTAAAAATAAAAAATTATTTTTTTTGTTTGATTTCTGTGTATCCACACTTACCACATGAGAATCTATCTCCATGGTCTGCCATGAATACTCCACTTGAACATCGAGGACAGAATGGATTTTTTCTACTTACTTTATTCCCATCAACTTTATAAAGCTTTGATATTTTCATGATTGACTCCTCCATATATAATTATTCATATTTTTCTTAATCTATAATTTTTATTTATTCTGCTGAATCACTATCTTCTTCTTTATCCTTAGAAGTAGGTTCTGGTTCTTTATTTTTTAGGATTATATTTTTTGGTTCTATGTTTTCTAGATTTTCTCTTGTGTCGTAAATTTTAGCATATCCTGCAGCTCTTGCTTCACCAAAGTATGGTTGAAGTGAATCGATTACTATTAACTCTTTTTTAGTGCTTA
>JAITXE010000003.1 GCA_031284925.1 Methanobrevibacter sp. | reverse complement strand
AAATGTCAAAAGATAAGATAAATATTGGACTGATAGGTTTTGGAACTATAGGTGCGGGTGTAGTAGAAATTTTTAATAATAATAAGAGTTTAATTGATGAGAAAACTGGAAAAGATGTTGTTTTAAAGAAGGTAGGGGATTTAGACATTACTACCTATCGTGGAGTTAAAATTGATGTGAACATGCTCACAACAGATGTTAATGAAATATTAGATGATGATCAAATAGACATTGTTATAGAACTTATAGGTGGATATGAACCAGCTAAAACATTTATTTTAAAGGCATTAAAAAACAAAAAACATGTCATATCAGCTAATAAAGCTTTAATATCAAAAGAATGGAATGATTTAAATGACACCGCTAAAGAAAACAATGTAAGATTATTATTTGAAGCAAGTGTTGGGGGAGGAATTCCAATTCTTCAAACCATTAATGAACAATTATCTGCAAATAAATTTAAATCAATTTATGGTATTTTAAATGGAACAGCAAATTATATTCTTAGTGAAATGACTGAAAATGGTACTGATTTTGATAAAATTTTAAAAGAAGCACAAGAAAAAGGATATGCTGAAGCAGACCCAACTTTTGATATAGAAGGAAATGACACAGCCCATAAAATTATAATTCTCACAAAAATTGCATATGGCAAACATATTAGTCAAGAAGAATTCTTAGTTGAAGGTATTACAAATATTGATCCAATAGATATTAAAATAGCTAAAGAAGAGTTAAATTATTCCATTAAATTACTTGCAATAGCTAAAAATACTGATGGAAAATTAGAAGTTCATGTCCACCCAACTTTAATTCCAGAAAATCATATTTTAAACTCTGTTAATGGTGTTTTCAATGGAATATATCTTGAAGGTGATTTTGTTGGATCTGTTTTCTTATATGGTCAAGGTGCTGGAAGAAGTGCAACAGCAAGTGCCGTAGTTGGAGATTGTGTTGACATTATATTAAATCCAGAAAAAGAAATTAATTATCATGATAAATCTTCTGAGGAATTAATTAAAATTAATGACCTTGAATTAAAGTACTATATTCGTATCTTGATTAATCCTAAAGAAGGAGTTATTGAAGATATCTCTAAGATTTTAAATACTCATGATATAGATTATGATTTATTAAATCAAAATAAATGTTCTAGAACTGTTGTTCCTATTCTTTTAATTACAAACACTGCAAAAGAAGGAAATATTAAAAAAGCAATAGAAGATATTGCTAAATTAGATTATGTGAGGGAAACCCCAGTATATTATAGAATATTAGAAGATTAAGTTTATATGATTCTCTCAACAGGAACAACTAAAATATCTTTTGCTCCTGCACTTTTAAGCTTCTTTACAATCTCAAAAACTTGATTTTCACTAATTATTACCTGAATAGCTAAGGATTCTTCTTTAGCTAAAACTTCAGAGATGGTTGGTCCTGTCATAGAAGGTAATATTTCTTTTATTTTATCTAAATCCTTCTTTTTAATATTCATTATTAATAACTTTTTATCTTTTGCCTCAATAACACCTTGCAGACTAATTTTAACCATATCAATTAATTCTTTTTTCTCTAAATAGCTATTTTTATTAGCGATTAGCTTGACTGAACTATTTAATATGGTGTCTATGATTTTAAGATGATTCTTTTTTAAAGTCTCACCAGTACTTGTTAAATCACTTATTAAATCAGAAACCCCAATAAATGGAGCTATTTCTGTTGAACCACTTAACTGGTGAATTTTTAAATTTAGGTTCTTAGATTTTAAGTATGTCTTAGTTAAGTTAGGAAATTCAGTGGCTATTATCATATTATCCTTGACATCTTCTATAGACTCTATTTTAGAATCTTCAGGAGATGCTAGAACAAGTGAGGTTTTTCCAAATTCCAAATCTCCAAGAATTTCAACATCCGCATTTGATTCTTTAATCAGATCTAAACCCGTCACTCCCATATCCACAACATCATCTTCTGTGTAAGCACCAATATCGGATGCTCTTACAAACATAACCTCTATGTTCCAATGAGTTGTTTTTGAGAAAAGTCTTCTATTTTCAGGATCTTCAAGTTTTAATCCTGCTTTTTCTAAAATAGCTATTGTTGGCTCACTTATTCTGCCTTTTGATGGTACTGCAATTTTTAGTTTCATAAAATCACTTTTCTTAGTTTTGGATATCTTGATTAATTTTTCTTTATCATGTACTTTTTAGTTATTAATACACAATCAAGAAAAATCAATTTCTTCGCCTTTTCTTATTTTTCTTTGTAACTCAATAGAATCAGTTCGATCTTCAGAACTAACTACTCCTTTTAAATCCATTAACTTAGTTTTTTTTCTAAAATCGACTTCAACTTTTCATTTATCATTAATACCCCATATAACAACAGAATCAGGACTAATATCGAATTTTTCCCTTATTTCCTGCGGAATAACAATTTGATATCCATTTAATTTTGTAGTTATCATTTTTTAATAAAACTCCTTAAAGATATTTTAATTTATATACTATTTAAATTTTATAAATAATATAGATATTTAAAAATATAAAAAATACATGTTAAAATCTTAAGAAATCATTTGATTATATTTTAATAAATTATTTAGGAAATTTTATTATGTTGAATATAATTCCTGTCTTGGATTTAATGGGTGGAATAGCTGTTAGTGGTAAGTCTGGGGATAGAAATAGTTATCTTCCTCTTAAAACAGTTTTTGCCCCAAATTCTAATCCTTTTTCAATAGCTAAATCCTTAAAGATTAATGGTGCGCGTGAGATTTATGTGGCAGATTTAGATTTAATTGAAAAGAAAGGACATAATTTAGATCATATAAAAATGATGAACTCAATTATTCCTTTGATTTTAGATTCTGGAGTTAGAAACTTTGATTCATTTAAGTTTTTCCTTGACTTTGCATATAAAATAGTTGTAGCTACTGAAACCTTAACATCCATTGAAGAACTCTATAAAATATTTGATAATATTTCAAAAGAAAGAATTGTAGTTAGTGTCGATATTAAAGATAATGAACTTTACTCTAAAGATAATAATCTTAATTTAAGTTTAGGTGAATTTAAAAAAGACTTAATAGCTATTTCCCCTAATGAAATCATACTTTTAGATATAAGTCGTGTTGGAAGTCAATCTGGTTACAGTAAACAATTAGTAAATGAATTTATTGAATTTAAAGATAAATTAATTCTTGGTGGGGGAATAAAAAAAGAAGATTTAAATTCAATTGCAAGTAATGGGATTGATAAGATACTTTTAGGAACTGGATTGCATAAAGGTGATATTTCACTTAGAGATAGTGTGAATTTATTTAAATAGTGAAGATGATTAATTTTCATTATTTACATTTCAAGACTTTATTTAATAAAATACAAAATGAATTAACAAATATTAATTATTATTAAAAGAATTAAGTCATGATTATTATGGATGAAAAATGTACTCCTTATGATATTTTTAGTATTAATGAAGGGGTTAGTCAAGAATTAATCATGCTACGATTTTCACTTAAGTTAATATAAGCATTCAATACTTGATTACCTTGTTTAAGCTTTTTTACATTAATAAGCTCATTTTCAAAGTTGCTCCAGAAACCTTTTAGTTCAGGACTAATAGATTTTTCTTTAACTTCAGGTAAATCATTTTTCAACATTTCATCGAGGGCATGGCTATTTTTAATAGCTAATTCTTTAAAGTTTTCTTCAAGGCTAATATTTATCATATCTAAAAGTCTTGATTTTCTTATAAATAAACTTTTTGTTATGAATTTATAAATTTTTCTTTTGTTCATGTATTAGAAAAACAAATTTTAGCCTGATTAATTGTTTTATAGACGTTTTATCAATCATGCGTGCTGTTAAATTGTTTAATATAATTAGCAAAGTTTAAAAAAAAATAAAGATAAAATGATAGCAAGGTTCTTAAAAATATTAGAATTAAAAACTTAACTTATAATTAAACTTCAAAAGCGATTATATATTTTAAATTTTTTTTTAATTCAAATGAAGACTTTAACAAAAGGAGTTTAATCTTCCTAAATCAAAAGAAGATTAATAATTTTTTAAAAGAAGTAATAACTAAGATCATTACAAATATGGGCGAATATATTAACCTAAAAAAGGTAGGAGGTAAAAACTTTAGACTACCGAATTTTCAATCATATTTTAATATTAATTTTTTAGAAAGTATTACATTTTTTCATTTCATATTTTTTTTCTTTATTTATAATTTCAGCACTTAAAAATATTTTAAATTTATTTTATAAATCAATTTAAGTAAATATTTAAACTTTAATTTATTTTGACTCGTTTTATTCACTTAATAAGAACCAAATGCAATTATCTAAATTTAAGAAATTATTACTTTTTTTAAAAAAAAGTCATTTATTCAATAATATAAC
>JAITXE010000064.1 GCA_031284925.1 Methanobrevibacter sp. | reverse complement strand
TAGAGTAAATGATATGTATTTATCTTGTGATTTTTTGATTGTATAATCTGAATTCATAATAATTTGATACAATATACCATCCTATACTATCTATTTTACTTGCATAATTACTTGCTTGTTCAACTGCACTATATTTTTCACCATTATTTTTAGTTAAGTCTTTAGTTTTTCGCTCCTTTAAGTTCTATAACTACTATATGGGTTATTATCTTTAAGTATCATGAATTCAACATGCTGACCATCTAAAGGGTATTCAAATTTAAAATCAGTATTATTCTTATAACCTAATAATTTATCTAAAATATATTCTGAGAAGTTAATATAATTACTTGTTTCATCATCAAGTTCACCCGCCATGTATTTTTTATACCATTCATTAATTATATTTATTAAGTTGTAAATGATTCTGAGGCAATATATTATTTTTTAATCTTAATAACTTATTTTCCATGCTAATAAATCCTTTAATTATTCCTTTGACATTTAATGATTAAGCTTATAGTGAATTGAAACATTTAAATCAACATATTCAATAATCGTGTTGTTTATATTAATGTTAGAATGATTTTTAAATTGGGATTCAAATTCTTTTTTATATTTTTTTAATAAGAAAATTATTCATCTTCAAATTAAATACTATTTTTCATGCTTACAAGTGCTGAAAATTGTAATTGTTAATAGAATTAGAATTTTTATCCTATTTATAAATAAGGAACACTCATTTTTTATTTTCTCTTATCCACTAAAGCACCACATTTTTTCTCATCTGCTAAACCATCATGATAATGCTTACTACCAACCCTATATCTAAGAATAACATACAACAAAACAGGACTAACTACAGCACCCGCCCCATTAGCTAAGAGAACATACTTTTCATCCTGTTGCAAACCATAAATTATCCATAAACAACAATTCAAAAACAATAATATAGTGAAAATAGGAGTGATATTCTTACTAGACTTATTATTATAAATAGTCCAAATTTGAATAATATTAGACGAATATAACAACACACTAATAAAGACTATAAATAAATAAAAGAAATTCATAAAAAGTACCTCCTATACATCAACAACTTAAAAATTTATATCTTTAACTTAAAAAAAAATCATGCTGTATGAAAACATTTCAAAATGCATCTATTAAATGCAATATCAGATCCACAAAGCTTTATAACAAATAAAAATATATGTGTCCCTGCTATTAAAAAAGGTTTTGAAATAAAATATCACTTAATCATTAATGTGTATCATGAAAAATTTATCTGTCAATTTGTTATAAATATTGGATATGCTATAAAAGAATATTTATTAATTTAATAACATTTATGATTAGAATAGTAAAAATTATATTTAAAGTTTAAGGGCAGTGTAAAAAGAGCATGGTTTTTTGAATTTGGAAAATCATAAAATGGCCATATGAGATATAATGATTTATCCGGGATTTTTTCAGTTTAATCTTTGAAATTATATTCTTGAAAACCTTGCTCTTTTTACAGTGTCTTATTTAGTAGTAATCTGACAACCCTCTTTTTCTACAATGATTGTGTGTTCTTTTTGTGCAACACGTGCCCCAGTTTTTTCTATTAATGCATGATAGGGATAAATAGCCATAGATTGAGATAATTCTCTTAGAGTATTATTAAGACGATTAGGACTAAATTCCTTTGTTAACCACCTGGATGAGAATGGTAAATGAGGATAATTTGTTTTAATATTATTTAAAACCTTTTTGGTATATGTTTGCCTAAATGGTCTAATTTTCTCAAATTTAAAGATATTTGTGCTATTAGCATCATCAACATACCCATCTCCATCTGTTACAAATGGTTCAATAGCTAAAACATCCCCTTCTTTTAATTTAATACTATCATTAGATGCAACACTTGGAATTGATAATCCTGAATGCAGATTCCATTGTTGCAAACTATGACCTGAAAGGTTTCTAATTGGCACAAATCCTAATTCTGTAATTACTTTTTCAACTTCACACCCAATATGCCCTATTTCCATGCCTTCTTTAATTGTACTAATTGCTGTTTCTAAAGCAAGATCAGATGCTTCTATTAGATTTTCATTTTTAGCTATTTCGTCATCATTTAAATCAGAATCCCCTTCTGAAATTATTGTAACCGCAGAATCACCAATATATCCATCTATTTCAGCACCTAAATCTAATTTAACTAAATCTCCTCCGCTTATAATATTTTCATCATTTAATGGTGAAGTATAATGTGCAGTTATTTCATTAACAGAAACATTACATGGAAAAGCTATTCCCGCACCTGCTTTAATAATTTCACTTTCAACAAATTCAACTAAGTCTATAATAGCTAAACCATCTTTTATTAATTTTGAAGCATCATCTCTAACTTTTGAGACTATTTTCCCAGATTTTTCATAAGATTCAATTTCCATATTTTCCCTTTAAAATAAATTCACTTATAATAATTATAAGAATATAATATTCATTTTATTATATTGTATATGTATAAGTAAAATAATATAATAATATATATTAATTAGTAAATTAAAAATATATATATATTATATTTATTAACTTGTATTAATATTATTTATTTAATTTGTTTAAAGTCAAAGATGTTTAAATTAATTATTAGTATTTGTATTGTTTTTTATTTATAACTCTAATATAAAAAATCATGGAAGATGTGAAATTATGGCAGATGTAATACCCAATCAGATTTTTATTTTAATAATAGTTGTTGTAGTTGCTGTTGCAATAATCATTATTGTTAGTCAATGGAAGAAAGTTAAAAGTTCTTCTAATTCAATTAAATTAATTGAAAAAGAAATTGAAATAAGAAAACTTACTATGGTTGAAAAAGATTTAGAAACTAAGAAGTTAATGGAAAATAGAATACCTTTACCTAAGGAACAAGAAGATAATCTTTTAAAAATAAGAGACTCAACTAAAAATATCTTAGGAGATGTAGGTTATCTTCACAATGAGGTTAATGAAAGATTATCTAGACTTGAAGCTCAAACAGAGCAAAAAAAGCTTGAAAATATCATTAAAAACATAGAGAAAAAGGAAAAAGAATTACTTAAGAAGAAAATTTAATAATTTTTAAATTATTATTTTAAATTAAATAAAAAAATAGGGTGATTTGATGACTATTCTTGAAGCAATAGCACTTTTAATATTAATAGTAGCAATAGCTGTTTTAGTATACTATTATTTAGATGATGTAAGAATTGTAGAAAAAATAAAACCACATATTCCAACTAAAGTTTCTGATCTAGGAAATAATGTTGGAGGGAGTTTTTCTAATGATGATGGAAATATCTCTGTTGGTGAAAAACTAAAAACTAAAATTAAAGATATTGATATGCATAATATTAATACCGATGCTTTTTCCAACAGACTAGATGATTTTTTAAATGAAAAAAGTGAAGAACTAATTAAAGATTGGGAATTAGCCACAAAAGAAGATATAATTTCTTTAGAAAAAAGGTTTAATACTGTTAATACTGATTTTAATAGATTTGAAAAGAGATTTGATGAATATAAAGATTATACAAATGAAAAATTAGATTCATTTGATGAAAGATTAGAAAAATTAGAAAAAAAAGAATAATAAATTTAATAAGATGATATTATGATAGCAAGTGCAATAAAAATAACAGATGGTGTATATTGGGTTGGAGCTTTAGACTGGGATATACGTGATTATCATGGGTATAAGTTAGATGGGACTACATATAATTGTTATTTAGTCTTTGGAAAGGATAAAGTAGTATTAATAGATAATGTGTATCCTGGATTTTCACATCAGCTTTTAGGCAGAATAGAAGATGCTTTTAAAAAAGAGAATAGAGATTTAAAAATAGACATTGTAATTCAAAACCATATTGAAATGGATCATGTACACTCTTTATATGGAATTACTGAAAAATTCCCTGATGTGGAAATTTACTCAACCACAAGAGCGGTTGGCGGAATTAAAAATTTATTTCCTGCTTTAAAAGATCATGAAATAAAGACTGTTAAAACTGGGGATAGATTAAATATTGGAGGTAAATCATTTACATTTCTTGAAGCATCAATGTTACATTGGCCAGACAGTATGTTTACTTTATTAAATGAGGATGGAATTCTTTTTTCAAATGATGCATTTGGTCAGCATATCTGTTTAAGTGAAAGATTTGACAATGAAATATCCCATGGTTTATTAATGAGAGCTTCTAAAAAGTTTTATGCTAATCTTGTTACTTCATCTTCTCAGATGGTAGTTAGAAAACTTAATGAAGTTGTAGAGTTAGGACTTTTAGATAAAATCACCATGATTGCTCCATCACACGGACAAATATGGACAAAACCAGGAGATATAATTACAGCATATACCAATTGGGCTACTGGAGTTTGTAAAGATAAAATAACTTTTATATATGATACTATGCATCATTCAACCCAAAAAATGGCTCATGCAATGATTGAAGGTGTTTTTTCAGAAGGATTTGAGGTAAAAACCTTTTATTTGCATCCTGATGAAAGAAGTAATGCTGTAACTGATGTTTTAGATAGTAAAGCTATTTGTTTAGGTAGTCCAACAATGATGAACAAGCCATTTCCAAGTTTAGGAGATATTATTTATTATTTCAATTGCCTTAGTTTTGATAGAACAGGATTAAAAAAGAAAGCTGTTGTGTTTGGTTCTAAAGGTTGGGGTGGAGGAGCCATTAAAAAACTTTCTGGTGAACTGGAACAAGCAGGATTTGAAATTTTTGAAAAATATGATGTTTTAAATATTCCTCATGAAGAAGAATTAAAGAAATGTTATGAAATAGGAAAAAATTTAGCTAAATCACTTAAAGATTAGTTTATTTAATATATAATAAAAAAGAATATAATAAAAAAGAATATAATAAAAAAGAATATAATAAAAAAGGTGAACAGATGGCAGAAAATAACCAACCAATTTACATATTACCAGAAGATACACGAAGATTTTTAGGTAGAGATGCACAAAGAATGAATATTTTAGCTGGAAAAGTATTAGCTGAAACAATTAGAACAACACTCGGTCCAAAAGGAATGGACAAAATGTTAACAGATAACTTAGGTGATGTTGTAATTACAAATGATGGGACAACCATCTTACAAGAAATGGATATAGCTCATCCTGCAGCTAAAATTCTTGTTGAATTATCTAAAAAGCAAGAGAATGTTGTGGGCGATGGAACTACCACCACAGTTATTATTGCTGGTGAATTACTTGCAAAAGCCGAAAATTTATTAGATAATGGAATCCATTCATCAACAATAATCTTAGGATATAGAAAAGCAATGGCTAAAGTTTATGAAATATTAGAAGATATATCCATAGATGCTAAAGATGATGAAACCTTATTAAAAGTAGCAATGACTGCAATGACGGGTAAAGGTTTTGACTACAGTAAAGAACAATTAGGTAAATTAGTTGTGGATGCTGTTTTAAAAGTTGAAGAAGAAGGGAAAGTTGATAAAGATAATATTAATGTTCAAAGAATTTCTGGAGGATCCATCAGTGATTCTAAAATAATTGATGGAGTTTTAATTGATAAAGGTAGAGCAGTTAATAACATGCCTAAAGAAATTAAAAATGCAAAAATAGCCTTACTTAAATATCCAATCGAACTAAAAGACCTAGAAACTGATGGTAAAATTAAAATAACATCCCCAACACAAATTCAAGCATTTACCAGTAATGAAAAAAAATTAATTAAAGATATGGTAAATAAAATTGTTGACTCTGGAGCAAATGTTCTTTTTGCTCAAAAAGGAATAGATGACTTAGCACTACATTATTTATCTAAAGCTGGAATTTTAGCTATTAAAAGAACTAAAAAATCAGATATTAAACGTCTTGAAAAAGCTACTGGTGCTAAACTTATAACAAATATTAATGACTTAGATGCTACCCACTTAGGTGAGGCTGGAATTGTTCATGAAAAGAAAATATTCGATCAAGAATTGATATTTGTTGAAAAATCCAAAAATCCAAAAGCAACTTCCATAATTTTAAGAGGAAGTACTAAATATGTGACTTTTGAGATTGAAAGAGCATTAGATGATGCCTTAGGAGTAGTTTCTGCAACACTTGAAGATGGAAAAGTTGTAGGTGGTGGTGGATCTCCAGAGATTGAAATAGCCAAACAATTAAAAAAATATGCTGAAACAATTAGTGGAAGAGAACAATTAGCTATTGAAGAATTTGCGAAAGCATTAGAATCTATTCCAAGCACATTAGCTGAAAATGCAGGTTTAGACACAATAGATATGCTTGTTGCACTAAGAGGAGCCCATGAAAAATCAAAGTATGCTGGATTAGATATCTCTAAAGGAGAAGTAGCAGACATGAAAGAACTTGGTATCCTAGAACCAGAACGAACCAAAAAACAAGCTATTGGAAGTGCTACTGAAGCAGTTGAAATGATTTTACGAATAGATGATCTTATAGCTGCAAGAGGGGGATTAGAACAAACAGGAACAGACGATGATGGGTTAGACCATAGTGGAATGCCTCCTACTGGAATGCCTCCAATGATGTAATTTCATTAGGGTATATTAAGCAATTCTATCCCATATATATGAATATCATGACTTTAAAGTAGATTTCAAAGAGAGGAAAATAATAGAAATAAAAAAAGAAATGAAACAAGTCATTCATTATTATTAATAGATGCGAATCTAAAGATAATTTTAGGAAGATTTTGAACTAATGAATCATTATAACTAATGAAACTTACTTAAAATATTCTAAAGGCCCTTTTCCAGAACACTTCGAAGATTTGAAAAATGAACTACTTCAAGAAAATAAAATTAATGAAAAAAAGAATCACTATTTAAAGGTTCAAAATATTTAAAATAAATATAAATCTAATAGATGGAAATGAAATAAAAGCAATTAACAATATCATTGATATATTTCCTTGATTCATCATTGAATAATTCTTTAATAGGATAATACTAAGTAGTTCTATCTTTATTATATTCCCATTTAGATTCATTTCAATTAAATTTATCTATATCACTATGATTATGGATAATTATTTATATTAAATATTAAATAATCTCCCTTTTTCTTCCACTAAATGGTAATATAAATATATAATTTTCCATTAAACTATCTCTTAGTTAGTTATATCTATTTTTCTCTTAAAACAAAGCTTTTGAAAATAGGCTAAATAGATTCTATTTGTTCTAAAGAGTTTAAGGTATTAGAAGTGGTAGGGTTTTAAATTCTAAAAATCTGATTTATCCATTAAAGGCATTGGTTTATATACATCTGATTGTTTTTTTTAGAATTGATTTGTGAATTTTCAATTTAAACCCCCACACCTAAATTTACAGTGCCTTTTAAATAAGACTTTTTCTCAGCCTAATCTTTAGCAGATAAAACTTCAGATTTTACTGATGGAATTCCATATAGATTAAATTCATCTTCTAAAGCTCATTTAAATGAAAAACCTACAATTTCATATGAAATAATTTCTGATCCAACTTTATCGGAAATATGTTTTCCGATTCCATAGCTTTCATTTAAAGGTGATAATGGTTGTTTTTGGAATATATTTAAAAACATGGTGATTTACATTAATATATGCTCCAGAAGCAGATGTTATAAGTTTTATGACTTAGGATGTTTAGCTTGTAATATAATGAGTAAACTCCAAAATTCCATAAATTAAAATAATAATTTATTTTTCAATTAAAACAATTAATCATTTAACTATCCCCTATTGTTTTATATATTAGTATATATAATATAAAAGTAGTAAATTATATTTAAAATTATTAATATTGAGATGCATTGTAAAAATTCATCTGGTTTTTCCAATTTCAAGTGTACAAATCATTTTATTCATTGGAAACATTAGTTCATATGCAGCTACTTAGCTTTTTAGGATGATATTAAAAATTTTTAAGATAAAAATCAGACAGGTAATTTACATTGCCGTTTAAAATTATATATAAATTATTATATAGTATGTTGCGAAATTATTTAACTTATATATTATCTTATAAAACAAATTTTTTATTAGCTTAATTTTATAAGTTTAAATCCAAATTAAAGACCAGATACGAATTTTAAAAATATAATATTTAAAAAAGTAGTTGAAACTAAAAAAGATTAATTTCACAAAATACTATATTTAAAATTATGATATTAAACTTCTTCTTGTTTAGGGTGAAAATTATAATGATAATGAATAAAAACATTCTTGTTGTTGGTGGGGGTAATGCTGGAAGACCTGTTGCGAATCTTTTTAATTTTTTAGGAAATAATATCGTGGTTAATGATATTAATCCTTTTGATAAGCTCCCTAAAAAAGCAAGAGATCAAATTAAGATACTTAAAAGCAGAGGTGTTTGTTTTGAATTGGGAGGTCATGAATTTATAAATTTAGAATTTTTTGATCATGTATTTATTTCACCTAATATTTCAGAGAATCTTGAATTTATTAAAAAAATAAAGAAGTATGTTGCTAATGAGAAATTAATTTTAATTAGTTATTCTGACTTTGGAAATATTTTAAATTCTTTAATTAATGTTCCTATGGTTGGTGTTTCTGGAACTGATGGTAAAACAAGCATGGTTAATATAATTAATTTTCTTTTTAATGAAAAATTTAATTCTTTAGTATTTTCTTCTCTTCAAAATTCTTTAGTTATTGAGGGTCTTGTTGAAATAATTACTGAAGAAAGTCTCAATGAAGAAAACAAGGATATTGCTATTTTTGAACTCCCTCATGGGACAATACGTTTAGTAGAAGGTTTAAAATTGTTTGCTGGTGCTTTAACTAATTTAACTCCTGATCATTTGGATGAATTTGGTTCTTTTAAAGATTATGTTGATAGGAATGTGATTATTGATAAACTTATTAAAGAGAATGGTGTTTTAATAGTTAATGGTGATGATCCTATTATTAGTTCTAGATTAAATAGTTTTTCATCACAAACAATTGTTTATGGACTTAATAATCCTCAAACGGTTGAATTTGAGAATGAATTGTATTACAATGAAAATGTAAATTATGATATATTTGTAAAAGATATTAAGTTAGATGGTTTAAATGGCTCAGTTTTTACTGTGCAAAGTAATGGGTTTAATGGTTTGATTTGTAAAAATTGTAATGAGTTAATTTGTTCTTGTAATAGTTATGAACCTGTCTATATTGATTGTTTTATAAGAAAAATTAGTATTAATGTTCCAGGTATATGTAATATTGAAAATTGTTTATCTGCTTTAGTATTTGGTCTTATTTTTGGTTTAAATTTAGATCAGATAATTTCAAGACTTAATGAATTAACTGGAATTAAGGGAAGATTTGAAAAAATCAAGAATCTTCACGGTGTGAATATTTTCATGGATGCGGCTCATAACCCAGAAAGTATAGAGAAATTATTTAGTGGTTTAAATGTTAATGGGAGGTTAATAGTTAGTTTAGATAATCCTGATACTTTAACAGTTCGAGATAAAAGAAAGATTGGGGAAGTTTTATCTAGATATTGTAATGTTTTAATAATAAGTTCTAGAAATGAAACAAGAGAAATTATTGATCGTGCAGCATCCTTAGAGGTATTAGGTGGTGCGGGTGAAATTGAAGCTTATATTACTGACAGTGTAGATGTTTCAATATTTAAAGGTTTATTAATAGCTAAATCAGGGGATACTATTATTCATATTGGACCAGGTGTGGTGAATGCTTATGATAGTGTTAAAAATAATATTCATGAAGCTTTAGAATTTTTTAAAGCACTTTCTGATGAAGTGTTTGTTATTGGTGGTTGTGGTAATGTTGGAAGTTTAATGGCCCGAATTTTAAATGATCATGGTTTTAATGTTACAATCTCAGATAGTTCAAGTGATTGTAAATTAAAGAAAGTTTTTAAAAAGGAAGGTATTAAATTAGATTTAGGAAAACAGAACCCAGAATTACTTAAGAATGCTTCCTCACTCTTTATAACTGAAAGTTTAAAAAATAATGATAATATTAATCAACTTTTAAAAAAAATTAATGTGCCAATTTATACTGTTGATGAGATTTTAAAATTTTTTAAGCCAAATAAAAAGGTTATTGCAGTTACTGGCACTAATGGTAAAACAAGTACCAAAGAATACTTAAAAAATATTCTTAAATCATCAGGATTCATAGTTCCTGAGCATGGGTTAGATATTCAAGGTAATACAGAATTTATTCCTATGTTACAGTCAAGATTAAAAGGAGATTTAGCTGTTCTTGAAATTGGGACATTTGGAAATATTGGTGAAATAAAGAAAGCAGTTGAAAATTCAGAGGTAAGCATTGGAATCATTACAAACATTTTTAAAGATCATATCCAAAATGATTTTAAGGATTATTTAAGTTGTAAAAAAGAAATGGTTGATTTCGTTGAAAATTTAATACTTAATGGTGATGATCCTATTGTAAGTAATTTTGCTAATATGGAAGATGAAAAAAATATTATCTTCTTTGGAATAAACCCAGCACCATTTGAAGATAATTTTAATAATTTTTTTAATAATAAGTTAAATGATGAAGAAAAATGTCCTGTTTGTGGTAAAATATTGAATTATTTTAATAATACTGATTATGAATGTATTTGTGGGTTTAAAAAACCGAAATTAGATGTTGAAGCATTAAATATTCAAATAGTCAATGATAAGAATAATTTAAGTATTATAAATTATACTCTAAAAATATTAAAAAATCAAGAGAAAGTTTATCTTAAGAATAGTTCAATTGTTAATGTGTATAATTCTCTTGCTGCTGTAGCAGCAGCTTATTCAGTAGGGATAAGTTTTAATGATATTATTAAAGGAATTAATAGTTTCAAGGGTGTTCCTGGAAGATTTGAAATAATTCATGAAAATCCTTTAATTATTTTAGATTTTGCCCATAACCCTTCTGGAGTAAAATCAATCTTGCAAGGAGTACTAAGTATTAAAGAGAATCATAAATTGATTATATTGAATACTATATCATCTGAAAGTGGGGATGATGGTGATAAAGAAATTGCTCAATTATTATCAGATGGGGATATAATTATTCCAGCATCTAATCGAGCCAATGATTTCAGTGATTATATCAAGTCTAAGGTAATTAAATTAAAAAATAATTTGAATTATGAGAAGACCGGAACTGTTGGTGCTGCAAAAGAGCAGGTTGAAGAAGGACTTAAAATAGGTTTAAAATTAGCTAATAAAGATGATATAATATTAATAATTGGTGAAGCTGGAGAAAAATATTCTAAAGACATTTTAAATAATTTATTATAAAGGGTGATAATATGAGTTTTAAAATAAAAAATGCTTTGGTTAAAAGAGATAATTTGGATGAAAGTTTTCAGTTGATAGATTCTGAAAATTATTTTGGTGATGAAGAAGTTCTTGTAGCTATTGATAGTGATGTTTTAGTTGGAATAGAAGTATTATTAAAAACTATTTTTAGTAATGACTTTAAAAACTGGAATAAAATTAAAAATCAAGACATTAATTCTTTTCAAGATCTTCTTTTAAACTTAGGATATAGTGCAAAAGAAATTAATTATATTTTAAAGAGTATTTAGACTAATGTGAAATTTAACTATATTTAAACCTTTTCAAGGAATATTAATTCTTTTTAATGTTCATTGATTCTATTCATCCTTTTTTAATAACTTTAACTTTATGTGGGGATACTAAAATCATGTTTGTATCTTTTGTTTTAGCTAGTAATATAGCTTCTGCACAGTGTTCTTTTCGTATTATATTTAATTTACGGGTAAGCATTTCAAATGACTCTTGAGATTCCTTTTCAAGATAAGTAATATCTATAATAACTGGATTCTCTTCAAGTATCTGGTCACGAACATAATCCATATCATCTTCTGATTTTGGTTTAATTAATATAATCTCAAAAAAAGGTTGATCTGGAGTAATAGATACATTTTCACTTTCTTCTAGATCTTCAGATATAATTTTACTTACAGATTTCCTTTTCGTTTCTTCTTCCATTCCAATACTTCTTTTAAATGTGTCAATAAATCCCATTTAATATTCCCCTATTTATTTTAATGATTTTAAGTTTTATTTTTTAAATAATTTAAAATAGTATCTAAAAGTAATTCATCCCCACCATTTTTCATGTCTGCAACAGGTAGATTATACTTTGAAAAATCATCAATACTTTCATCTTCAGTTAAATTTAGTGGGTTTACAGATAATCCAACTACTTTTGTGGGTTCAAGTGATTCAATAGCTTTAATTTCATAATCAATACCTCTTGGGTATCTATAAGGATGATTTGGTCTATGACAAACTATTGTTGCATCTGGTGCAGCAGCTATCAATATACTTGCTGAAAGTCCTCGTGGATGTGGGTTTCCAATTTCAGTTAAACTTGATTGACCTTCAATGAATATTATTTCTGGAGATTTTTCTTCTTCAAGAGTTCTTATTGCTTGCAGTATTGCAGAGCTAACATCCATGACTGAAAGACTTCCTGCTCTAAAATTCACATCTACTGGTTCTTCTAACCCCATTTCATCAGTAGATATAACCCCAACATCCAATCCTCTTTCAATAGCTTTTTTCCCCAATAATTTTGTGGTGGTTCGTTTCCCACATTCTTGGGATGTTCCCCCAACAAAAACAATTGATGCTTTTGGTTTATATGCTATTTTAGGTAAAGACTCACAATATTTATCAAGGTTAATTTCAAAAAGTTTTTCAATAACATCTAAACGGGGACTAATCTCTTTTATAACCACATTTTTTTCTTTTGCTAATTTTAATAAAGATAAATTTTCCATCAGTGGAAGAGACCTAAATGAACATACAACATTTTTTCCAGAGCTAATTGCCTGAACTGCATATTTTAATGCAGTTCCTTCTGCACCTATAGGCAACATAATAGCTACAGTTTTAGCATCAGTATTTTTAAGAACAGAGAGAAAATCTGGTGAGACATTAAATCCACAAAAAGTTTTGCCTTGTTTTTTATGATCATCATCAACAAAACTAACAGCTTCAATCCCTTCAAAATGAGTAAATTTCTCTCCTCCACCACCACACCCAATTACTATGTATGGGTTAAGTTTTTGAAGTTCTTTAACTGAGGTTACATCATACAAAAAATCACCTGTTCTTTAATTTAATGAGTAATGAAAAATAATCATGTTCTTATAATTAATAATTACGGCATTGATATATTAACTCTTAATATAATATATTATATATATTAAATTTTATTAATATATTTTTATTGTATATCTAATTTTATTACATATTATATTAACTTATTTATAAATCAATAATGTTTAAGAATTAACTCTATCTAAAAATTATTTAAGAAACTATTAACACTCATGTGTACTTATCATTACAAAACTTTAAATATTATTAACTAATATATGACATCAAAAGTTTTTAAATCATGAAGAATGCTGTTTACCATCTGAAGAAATGTGCATGAATATGTT
>JAITXE010000041.1 GCA_031284925.1 Methanobrevibacter sp. | reverse complement strand
CAAACAAAATTTAAAATTAAGCAAATTTCATGGATATACAAAAAGATCAATATATAAAAATGCATATCTGAATGTACTTTTATTAGGAATAATAATCATCAGAGGGTATAGAAGAAATTTGAGAGATTAAAACGATTTTTGAATCGCCCTAAATCAGACACCTTGTTTCTTTAGCAAAATTAATGGATTGTCGACCCACATTTAATGTTTTAATAATTTCATCATATGGGTTATCTTTATCAAGTAATAACAATATGTTTGATCGTTTTATATCTCTGGAACCATCATATTCTTGAGTCATGAATTTTTTTAGGTAAATCTTATCCTCTGCTAGTAAGTTTAATTTTTTTAGTAGTCATAAATATCAGCATAAAACCATAGTTTAAAACCTATTTTTTCTAAGTCATGATTATTTTAAATTTTTACTAACAATTAATATTATTAAAAAATATTAATATATTCTCATTATTTTATAAAATTTATTTATATTTAAAGTAAGGATATTAGTAATATTAAATAAGAAAATAAGTAAGATACATTTATAAAATTTATTTGCTGTTTTGATTATTAGTTAATAAATTTAAATGTGTACTAATTACAAATATTTATATTATAAATTATATAAATAATTAAATGTTTTATATATCATACCATGAATAAATAGCATTTTATATTATCAACTATTATTAAATAAGTATACATAATAATTATATTTAATGTGTAATGAGTACACAACATTATATAAAAGTTTCTATTTTGATTTCTATAGTAAATTATATATTATATAGAAATTAATGTGTAATTAATACACAGGTGAAAATTATGCCCAAACACATTGTGTCTGGTTTGAAATATTTAGCTACTATTGAGTTGAAAAAAAAAGGTTTAACTCAACAAAAAATAGCGGATGAGTTAGAAATTGATCGTTCAACGGTTTCACATTATTTAAATGGGAGAAATATTTCATTTCATTGTATTAATGTTGCTGAAACCATGACTCAATTAAGTTCTAAGGACTTTTTAATTTTAACTCATTCGTTATTTAAAAATGCTGAAATAACTCAAAAAATAATCTCAATATGTCAAAGTAAAGTGTTTAAAGCTGAGGTTTTAGATACATGTATTGGTTGTGGGCTATGTGTAGATTTATGTTTAATGCAAGCTATTAATTTAGAATATTTAAAAGCTAATATTAATTCAATTAAATGTTGTGGTTGTCTTCTATGTCAAGAAGGTTGTCCAACTAATTCAATTAAGGTTTTGGAGGTATAATGATGGTTGTAAATACCAAAGAAGTTACAGATAAAGACTTTAACATTAAAAGATTAGCAGAAGAATTAAGAAATTTATCATTCAAGGATCATATATGTATTGGTTGTGGGATTTGTGAATCTTCATGTCCAGTATCAGCTATTACTGTTGGTGATATGGGCGCAATTATAAGAAATAATAGTCCGCAACCAAAATTGGTAATTGATGAACATGAATGTGTTCTTTGTGGAATATGTAGTGGTGTTTGTCCTGCAGATGCTTTAACTTTCTCTATTGCAAATCAGCCAATTTCAGAAATTCCAGCATACCCTAAATATAATGCGGATGTTGAAATTGATGATGATAAATGTATTTATTGTCAAAAATGTGAAATTGCCTGTCCAAGAGAAGCTATTACAATAGCAAGGTCATTACCAGATAGATCAAAATTAGTCACTGGTGAAATTGAAATAGCAGAAGATACATGTGTTTACTGTGGTATATGTGAAGAATTATGCCCTGCAGATGCTATTGATGTTGATAGAACTCCTGAAGCTGAAACAATAAATGTTGATAAAGATAAATGTGTTTATTGTTTAGTATGTAAAAAATCATGTCCAGTTACAGCTATTAAAGCAAGTTGTAGAATTTGCTCTTATGGAGATTATGATATTAATCTTGAAGATGCTGTTACCAAAGGAAGTTCATTTATTGATGATGAACTCTGTATTAAATGTGGTTGGTGTGAAGGAGTTTGCCCTACAGAAGCGGTTAAAGTTAAAAAACCATTTGAAGGTTTATTAAAAATTCATCAAGATAAATGTACAGCTTGTGGAACATGTGTAGATATATGCCCATGTGATGTTTTATCTTTCCCAAAACCTGCTAAAAGTGGAGATATTGTAGATAATGTAGCTAAAGAGGAACAATATTGTATTAAATGTGGTGCATGTGCTAGAGCATGTCCTGTTGAAGCAATTGAAGTGCAAATAAGTAATGTTGATTACATTCCAACAAAATCTAAATCTTGGAGTGAAAAATTCGAAGCTTTAAAAAATTAGTTTTTTAATTTTATTAAATAATTTATATAATTAATTTATATTAAATATTATTAGTATCAAAGGTGATTAATAATGGAACTTAAAGTAAATCAAGATAACTGTCTTGGATGTGGAGTGTGTGTTGTTGCATGCCCTGTTAATGCATCCATTAGTCCAGAAGTTTCTGGGGGACATGGAGCTTTAAAAGAAGATACAATCATGATGGTTGAAAATGGTTTTATAAAGCTTTTAAATAAAGATGTATGTGAGAAATGTGGGACATGTCAAATGTTTTGTCCAGTAGATGCAATATGGTTAGAATAGAGGTGTTAAAAAATGACTTATGTTGATAAACCAACTGTTCCTAATGTTGTTAAGTTTGATGAGCCAACTGCAACAAAAAGAAATAAACTTGAAGTTATGTTAAATACTGGAAGTGATATTTATCAAGGAGCTTGTAAAAAAAGAGGCTCAACTTTAAAAGATGAATATCGTCATGCATCTGGTACTGCATATTTGGATCCAAAAGATATGGCAAAATTAGGAGTTAAAAACTGGGATACTGCTCTTGTAAAAACTAATTGGGGAGAAGTAGTTGTTTATACAGCTCACTCAAGAGATGCTCCTCATGAAGGGCAGATTTTTATATGTAAAGGACCTTGGGCTAATGTTATTGTAAGTCCTGAAACATATTGTTGCTGTGATCCTACTTACAAAGGTGTGCCTGCAAGTATTGAAAAAACTGATGAAGATCCATTACTCATGGCTGATTTAATGGCTGAAGTTTATAAAAAATATGATAAGCATGAAACCGTGACTGCTAATAAATTAGGTAAAAAACCTGATAATAATGTATGTCATTATAGGAGTTAGTTAATTATGGTATATGAAGAACCAATAACTGATTACGATTACAAAGTAGAAAATTGTACCTGTGCTTTTTGTGGTTGCAATTGTGATGATTTAGTCTACTTAGTTAAAGGTGGAGAAGTTAAAGGTGAATTAAAAGATGGTGTTGTAGTCAGTGGATATGTTGACGGTGGACATGTTGTAGGATGTAGACATGCATGTCGTTTAGGTGCAAGTAAAGTTATGGAAGACATGGATCAAAGATTACTTGTTCCAATGATTCGTGATGAAAAAGGTAACCTTGTTGAAACTGATTGGGATACTGCTTTAGATAAAGCAGCACAACTTATTGCTCATGCAGTTAGACCTGTATTTTATGGATGGAGTGAAACTTCCATTGAAACAATGCACTATGGTCTTGAACTTGGAGAACTTGTTGGAGCTGTTTTAGATAATCAAGCAACTATTTGTCATGGACCTTCACTTCAAGCTGTTCAAAATGCAGGATATCCTGTTATGACCTTAGGAGAAACTAAAAATAGAGCAGATATGGTTGTTTACACTGGAAACAATGCAATGAATTCTCATCCAAGACATCTTGCAAGATACTCTACTTTTCCAAGAGGTTATTTCAGAAAAAGAGGAAGATTTGATAGAACACTTGTCACAATGGATCCACGATATACTGATACTGCAAAAATGTCTGATATATGGGTAGGTTTTGAGCAAAATGGTGATTATGAATTTTATAATGCTATGAGAGCTGTTTTAAGAGGTAAAAAACTTGAAAAAGATATAATATCAGGAATTCCTAAAGAAGATATTGAAGATCTTGTAGAATCAATGAAACAAGCACAATTTGGAGCTTTATTTTTTGGTTTAGGTTTAACTCATACTTTATCTAAACAGAGAAATATTGATATAGCTATTAACTTGATTCAAGATTTAAATAAATTCACTAAATGGAATCTTATACCAATGAGAGGACATTTCAATGTTAATGGATTTAATATCTTTATGGCATTAGAACAAGGTTTTCCTTATGGTGTTGATTTTGCAAGAGGATATCCAAGATACATGAATGGTGAAACTAACACTATTGATTTGTTAACAAGAGAAGAACCAGATGTATTCATGGTTATAGCTGCTGATCCAGGGGCTCATTTCCCATCTGGAGCTAATAGACATTTAGCAAACATTCCAGTTATCCAAATTGATATTCACTGGGGACCATCTACAGAGTTAGCAGATATTGTTTTACCAGGATCATTTATTGCTGTTGAGGCTGCAGGAACAAGTTATAGGATGGATGGTGTCCCAATATACATGAAAAAAGCTGTAAGTAAGCCAAAAAATACTAGAGATGATGAATGGATTGTTAATGAACTTTTAAAAAGAGTTCAAAAAATTAAAGGTATTAAACCTGAAGTAGCAAGTAAATAGGTGATTTGGATGGAATACATATTAAAAAATGGTATTGTTTATGATCCTACAAATAAAATAGATGGGGAAAAGAAAGATGTATTATTTAAAGATGGAAAAATCGTTGATTCTGTTTCCAATGATGCAAAAGTAATAGATGTAACTGATAAATTAGTTATGGCTGCTGGTGTAGATCCTCACTCACATATTGCTGGACCTAAATTAGTTGTAGGTCGTCTTTACAGACCAGAAGATTCAAGAAGAGGAATAGTTCCTAAAAAAGGTGTAACTCGTGCCGAAACTGGATTTTCAGTTCCGAGCTGCCCTGCAACAGGATACAGATATTCTAGAATGGGATATGGGACTGTTGTTGAAGCAGCTATGCCACCTTTAGAAGCAAAACATACACATGAAGAAATAAATGCTATCCCAAATATAGATGTAGCTCCTTTACCATTATTTGGAAATAATTGGTTTATATTAGAGTATGCAAAAGAAAATAAAATTGATGACTTAGCTGCTTTCATATCTTACTGGTTAAGACTTGTTAAAGGATATGGTATTAAATTAGTTAATCCTTGTGGTGGAGAAGCATGGGGTTGGGGTATGAATGTACATGGTCTTGATGATCCTGCACCTTACTTTGATGTTACTTCAAGAGAAGTTATAACCGCATTATCTAAAGCAAATGAAAAATTAGGTCTTCCACATTCAATACATCTTCATCCAAATGATTTAGGTCATCCAGGTAATTCTAGAACTACAATAGAGTCCATGAAACTTATTAAGGACATTGCTAAAAACTCAGCAGTAAGAGACCAAACAGTACACATGACACATATACAATATCATTCATATGGAGGAACCAATTGGAGAGACTTTGTATCAAATGCACCAGATGTTGCTGATTTTATTAACAAAAATGATTATGTTACCTGTGATGTAGGACAAATCACCTTAGATGAAACCACAACAATGACTGCTGATGGACCAATGGAATTTGATCTTCATCAATTAAACGGTCTTAAATGGGCCAATAAAGATATTGAATTAGAAACTGCATCAGGAATAGTTCCATTTATTTACTCTGGAAGAAACAGTGTTCACTCAGTACAATGGGCAATTGGACTTGAAATGTTTTTACTTATTAACAATCCATGGCAAGTATTCTTAACCACAGATAGTCCTAATGCAGGACCATTTATAAGATACCCAAGAGTTATATCCTGGTTAATGAGTAACAAACGAAGAACTGAAATGATTGAAAATAGAGAAGTTCATAAAGCAGTAGAGAAAAAATCTGCACTTGCTACAATTGATCGTGAATATGATTTCAATGAAATAGCTACAATATCAAGATCAGCACCCGCAAGAGCTTATGGTTTCACAGATAGAGGCCATTTAGGTATTGGTGCAAAAGCAGACATAGCTGTTTATAATATAAAACCTAATGAAATAGATCCATCCCTTGAATATGAAGCTATTGAAAAGCATTTTGGACTTGCAGCATACACAATTAAAGATGGTGAAGTATTAGTTAAAGATGGTGAAGTTGTTAAAGTTGTACCAAGCCATACAATCTGGACCAATGTAAAAGGATTAGAATCACAAGAAAATGCAGTTATAGATTCAATCATGCCAGCATTTAACAAATATTACACTATTAAATTTGAAAACTATAAAGTGCATGATAATTATATACCTAACCCAATTGAGGTTAAAGTTAAAGCTGGTCAAGCAGCAAAATAAGGAGGTATGTTAGTAATGAAAATTATAACTTTTAATCAAAAGAAAACTTCCACAATAGGACTTGAATTTGATGAACTTATTCCAGATGAGATTTTTCAATGGGAAGAAAAAGACTTCCAAAAATATGAAATACCTATTGGAAACTCAAGATTTCCCCTAAAAGACTACTTCGATGTTGATGTTGTTGGTTCAGCTGAATCCCCATCTGATGTTAAAATAATACTCAATGGAGATTTAACAAGAATTAAATACATTGGAACTAAAATGAGTACTGGCGAAATTGTAGCTAATAGTAGTGTTGATCTTCACTGTGGTAGTGAAATGTCTGGTGGAGAAATCACCGTTAATGGAAATGCTGAAAGTTATGCTGGTAGGGAAATGACTGGTGGTATTTTAACCATTAAAGGAAATACCAGAGAATTTTGCGGCGCATCTTATATTGGTGACTGGAGAGGAATGTCTGGTGGAACCATAATGATTCACGGTAGTGCGGGTAAACAACTCGGTGAATGTTTAACTGGTGGAGAGATCTATGTTAAAGGTAACTGTGATATTCTTGCTGGAATTCATATGACCAAAGGATTTATTCAAATTGATGGTGATGTTACACGCTGGCCAGGTGGTCAGATGCAAGGAGGAAACATCATAATCAATGGAAAACTTTCAAGATTACTTGAAGGATTCGTAGATCCTGAAATCATTACAAATCCTGAAATAGAAGGCAAACAAATCACAGGAAAATACATTAAATATGTTGGAGATATTGCCAGAAATGGGAAAGGAAATCTCTACTTAGATGCAGATAAAAATAGAAACTTTCTTTAATTCCCTTTCTATTTTTTAATTTCTTTTTTTTAAATTTATATTGTAATCTTCATTGATTATTACAACTAAAACTTTCCTGATTTTATTACAATTAACTTTTATTTATATTCATTCTTTTATTATAAATAAATTTTATTTATACTTTAATTTTATTAAAATTACAACTAAAATATTTAAACTAAATACAATTAGGTAATTATATCCTAAATCTTCTTCTAAAGTTTTTTCCACGGTTTCTTTAAAATTTGGATCTTACTGATTATGGGATTTTTGAATAGTTCTTAAAGAATATTTAAACAATCTACCTTTTCCTGCAGTCATGACATGAAAATTACCCGTAGTTTCATTTAACCCAACACATTTTCTTTCTTTTATCATTAAATCTTGACTTTTTCTATACATTTTTTACACCTATTTTTATTTCAAATTTTTTTAATTATCCTATTTTATATATTTTTTAATCTTATACTTTAAATAACTTTCTACGATAATATTATTACTTCATCATTATTTGAAAATAAAAGAAAAATTATTCATTCACCATCAAATAATATTCTATTTCTTTATATTTATTTATTAATACATCTATTTCATTAATTTATTCAATTAAAATATCCTATAAAAGAAAATAAATAATAAAAATCTTTTAAATAGGATGAAACCATGAATAGTCTTCGTAAAAAATTGATTATTTCAATCTTCTTTTTCATGAAGCATTTGTCTTTTGAAGATTCTTATAAACTTCATATTTTTAAAATTTAGACTTTTTTAAAATTATTATCTATGTGTTAAATCTGAAATAAAGATGTAAATATAGTTTTAAATTTAAAAAAATAGTAATTAATATATTTAATAAGAATAAAATATATTTAATAATGAATAATATTATATTAATAAATTATAATATTATTATGTTATTCTATTATATCATAATTATTTAGGTACAACTAAACGATAACTCATACATATCATTGTCAAAGCAATATAACTACCATGTATATATAATGAATTCGTTAATACTAACTTATATATAATTAAAAATTTAAATAAAAATTAAATAAAAAATTTAAAGATAATAAAAAAAATTAATAGGTGATTGTTTATGACTGTAGAAATTAGTAATGAGAAATGTGGACATATAGCTAACTGCCCTGTAGATGGATTATGCATTCAAATATGCGAACAAAAAGCATTGGTTGAAAAAGATAACGATGTTGAGATAGTTAATGAGAACTGTAATGATTGTGGTCTTTGTATTTCAAACTGTCCAAATCAAGCTATAACTCAAGTATAAAGGAATTGATATATATGATATCTGTAGTACGTGAGGGGAAAGATAAAAGAGAACTTAATCATGAAAATGATCTTTGTGTTGGATGTGGGATATGTATTGATAGTTGCCCAACAAAAGCTTTAAGTCTTGGACCTGTTTTACCTATTGCAAGAGGTTTAATAGCTAAAGATTACATTAATATAAATAAAGATAAATGTGTGCTATGTGGATTATGTTCATTTTCATGTCCTTTTAATGCTATTGATTTTAAAATTGATGGTATTAATGGAAAATCTTTAATGCAATATCCTAAATGGGATCATAATGTAAATTACACTGAGTATGAATGTATTTTCTGTGGTAAATGTGAAGTTTACTGTCCAAGAGATGCGATATCTGTAAAAAGAATACTTCCAAAAATTGAGGATTTAGTAAGAGGTGAAGTAATCACAAATGTGAATAAGTGTATTAACTGTAAAATATGTGTTGAACTTTGTCCAAATGATGCAATAAATATAGTAACTAATGAAGATTCTAATGCTGAAAAATTTGATGCAATAGATATTCGAGTAGATAAGTCTAAATGCATATATTGTAAAGTTTGCACAAAAGTTTGTCCCGAGAATGCAATTGATGCAATTTGCACAACCTGTATGGATAGTGAAGAGATAAATCCAGTTAAAATTAAAGGTAGTTTCATATTAGATGATAAAACATGCGTAAATTGCAGTTGGTGTGGAAAAGTTTGCCCAACAGATGCAATCAAAGTAAATAAACCATTTGAAGGAGATATATTTTTAAGTGAAGATGAAGATCATAAATGTAAAGGTAGTGCTTGTCGAGCATGCACAGATGTTTGCCCATGTAATGCTGTGAAAATTGGAGATGATAAAGCTCTTTTTAATAATGATTTCTGTATATTATGTGGGGCATGTACGAAAGTCTGCCCACAAAAGGTCATTAAAATAAATAGAACAAGCATAAATCTAAATAATATCAAATCTTCATCATGGCAGAAAATTTTAGATAGGTTAATAGCTTAATATTCTTTTTCTTTAAACATTTCTTTTTTTTATTAATTCATGCTTATTTTTAATCTGTATTTTAGAAAAATTAGTGCTGAAAGGTTTTTTCATTATAAAATCAGCTGTTTTAATGGATAAGCATGATTTTTTAAATTTGAAACCCTCATCATTTTTAAGGGAATATTATTTCTTAAACTGTCAAATATTACTTTTAATCGATTCATAATTTCTTTTTTTGAAAATTCTTATAATCTTTGAATAATTTTTTTAATTATGGGTCATCCTGCACCTTTCCCAGAAGAATTATCTTACAGACTAACTCAATTCTACACTTTTAAAAATGAAGTTGTTTAGATCCTTTTGTATGTGGTGGTTCTAATTGTTTACTATCATTAAAATCTAATAGAAATTAAATTGGTCATAATATAAATGAGGATTATGTTAAACTATCTAAAAAAAGAAGCAACGATTTAAACAGCAAAAAAATTTAATTTAACTTTTTTTTTAAATCTTATATTTTTCTACTTTTTCAAATATTCCTACAAACTTATTTACTTTTAACCTATAATAATTAATATATTCCATTCAATAGTTTTTATTTGATTTATTAATTTTTAATTATAACTAATGTTTATATGTTAAATAGTTTAAATAATTAATATGGATTATTTTTATAAATAACCAATAAAAATATTAGGGGAAATTATTATTAAAATTTTAATAGATACTATAACTGGAAAAAGATTGAATCCCGTGATTAATTTCTTTTTTCAAAAAATGTTTGGAGAAAAGGATGTGAAAATTATAGTATCCTATCTAACAGAAGCAATAGTTGAAGATTTCCAAAATAAAGATACATTTAATAAGGACAATATTAGTCATGAAAAACAGAGTAATAATGGTATGGGTCATTAAATAATCTTGTTTTCCTCAATCAACCTATTAATACTAAGTATTATAGTTTACTTATAGATCTTAAAGTTGAAAAATGATAAATTCATTATCAGTGTAAAAACAGAGTCACAAAAAAGATTATATTTTAGGCTGAACTCATCTTTATATCTGAACCATGAGGTTACGACAGAATTAGCTAAAAAAAAAGATTATAGTACATTAAAAGAAATGATAACTATAGCAATGTTAGGATATGAAATTAAAGACATGCCTGAATACCATATTACAAGTGAATTTCATTTAGATGGAGATCTTAAAACATCTAATGTGCCCAGAGGTCATATAATACAATTACCAAGAGTACCAAAAGATCAGCATGATCTTGATAAGAAATTACATAGAATATTAATATTCTTAAATAAAGACATCCCAGAAGAACTATTTGAAAAGGAAATAAGAAATGAATGAAAACTTAAAAGATGCATACAATATTTTAAAAAGTACAATACGAAATAGAGAAGAAATGGAGGACTACAAAGCAAAACTAAAACTAGAAAGAGATTATAATGCATGAATAAAGTTAGCAAGGAGAGAAAGTAAAGAAGAAGAATTAATTTCAGTTACAAAAAAATATCTAAACTAACTCCTCCCAAAAGAAAAAATCATGAGATTATCATGATTCTAATCTAAATCTTTTAATTACAAAATCTTTATCTAATGACATGATAAAAGATGCTGCTTTTGGACCTTTGCTTTGATTTAAAATAACTTTATATATTATTTTAAATGCTTTTTGGGGTTTTAAGTCATGGTTGTGGATTACTTTATACATTTCATCATGAAGTTCTGTGGGATTATTGAAATCATTTTCTTCAATGAGGATTGATAAATCTTTAAGAAACTCTTTTTCTTTTTCATTTAATTCTACTTTTTGGATTTCATTCATAACCTTAAATTTAACAAAGTTAGGTGCATAATTATCCAACCAGTTAATTACATTATTTAATCTATTTTCAAAATCATTAAGTTCTTTTTCATTTAAATCCTGGAAATCTTTATTTTTAAAACTTTTAGTTAATTGAGAGTTTTTCTTTAAGATTTCATAGATTTTTTCCAAATTTTTCCCAGCTATTTGATATGCCACGGATAAAAATCCATATGCTGGTCTAAATGGAATTGTATCATTCTTAGTTATTTTTGATATTTCATAAATTGTTTTAAATTTCTCTCCTTCTTTTTCTGATGGGGTTGGTTCTTCATCATAGTACACTTTTTCAACCTTATCAAATTGATCTATAAAAGAAAGGAAATTCATTTTAGGTGAGAAATCTTTATGTTTCATTGGTTTACTTCTAAATAAGAAATAATTAAGAGATTCGGGGGGTCCTATTGATAACCATTGTTTTGGTGTGAAGAATACTCCTTTTGACTTAGACATGGCTTCACCATCCAAACTAATCCATTCATAAGGTATAGGGTATGGTGCAGTATAATTAAAAATCTCCTCAGAGATTATTTTACTTACTGTATATGAACCACCAGCTGTTGCATGATCTTTTCCAAATGGTTCACAAATAATTGAAAAGATTTTCCATCTTGCAGCCCATTCAACTCTCCATGTAAGTTTTCCATTTCCTGATTTAATATCTATTTCTCCTTCATACCCACAATCACATCTATATGAAACAATATCTCCATTAAAATCATAACTATGAGTAGTATTCACCCTACCACATTTCTCACATATAGGATTATAAGGTAACCAATCAGATTTTAAAGGATGCTCTCTGTATTGATTGAATATTTTTCTAATCTTTTCACTCTTTTCTAGAGCAGTTCTTATATAATCCTTATATAATCCTTTTTTATAGGTTTCAAACAGGGAGTAATATGTTAAGTCAATTCCATAATCATCTAAAACTTCAAAAAGAGGTTTTTCAAAGTGTTCTACAAAATTACTGCAACAGTTATCAGGGCATGGAATGTTATAATAAGGTATTCCAAGATATTTATCATAGTTTGCAGGTAAAGGATAAGGAACTTTTCTAAGAGGATCATAATCATCAGCTAACCAAATAGTCTCAGATTCTCTCCCCATTTCCCTTAATTTCTTCCCAACTCTATTTGCTATAAAAATATCACATGAATT
>JAITXE010000017.1 GCA_031284925.1 Methanobrevibacter sp. | reverse complement strand
CAATCAATATTAATCTGGTATGGTTATATAATTTATAAAATTCATTTTCAAGGTTGAAAACCTCTGGAAATAATCCTTTATCATCATATAACTTGTTTAAATAATTCCTATTTATTATTCTGAGAAGTTAATATAATTACTTGTTTCATCATCAAGTTCACCAGCCATGTATTTTTTATACCATTCATTAATTACATTTATTAGGTTGTAAATGATTCTGAGGCAATATATTATTTTTTAATCTTAATAGCTTATTTTCCATTTAATTACTCTCTAACTAATCGTTTTTTTAAAATTTTTATTTTTAATTAGTAATATAATATTAATAAATAAATATATTAAAGATAAAATAATGATTGAATTGATTAATAAAAATATTGTTAAATAGGTGATTTATTGAAGATTGATGAAACTAATTGTGGAAAATGTGGGGCTTGTGCAGATGCCTGTCCTTTGGGATTAATAGAAAAACAAGGATTTAAAATAATCATTAAAGATGAATGTAATAAATGTGGGGTGTGTTTGGAAATTTGTCCACTGGCAGCCATATATGATGAAGAAGAAGAATAAAAATGATATAAATGGATTTACTATGTATCCATCTAAGAAGTTTTATTATTGGCATCATGATGTAAAAGCCTTATTAACTTTTTTAATCATTCCTTTTTTAACCAAAACTAAGATATTATCACCTTTACTTAAAATATCATCTGGTTTAGGTATTTTAAGATTTCCTTGCCGATATAGTGCTATTAGGATGTAATCATCAGTTGGTGAAACTTCAGAAACTCTTTTTCCATTAATTTTGATATTTGTTATGTTCATATCTAAAATTTCAGCATCCCCTCTACCAAATTCTGTTAAATCTGTTGCATTAGGACGGCTTATAAGTCTTTCAAGAAATCCTGCAGCTGCCATTTCAGGACTTATAACATAATCAATTCCTACTTTTTTGAATGCATCCCTATGATCTAAGTTACTCATGCGTGATATTACTTTAGGAACTCCATAGTTTTTAGCTAAAATGCAGGTTAATAAGTTTGTTTCATCATTTCCTGTTACAGCCACAAAAAAATCAGCATCACTTATATTTGACTCTTCTAAAATCTTAGTATTGGTCCCATTTCCACATATTACAATTGCATCAAGCTCGGAAACAGCTTTATTACATTCTGTTTTTCTACTTTCAATAACAGTAATATCATATCTTTTACCTATTAAAAATTCTGCAAGAGTAATACCAACACGACCAGCACCCATTATTATAACATACATTGAATAGTTCCTTAATTTAATTTTTAATCATTTTGATATTAAGAAAATTAATTATTATTTTGATATTAAGAAAATTAATTATTCATTTTAGTTATTTATAAACCTTTCTAAAAAGTAAAGAGTTTTTTTATTTTAATATTTTGATGAAACTATTAAAAAACTTTATTTTAGATAATAAAACATATTTAACTTCTTATAAAAACTATTTTAGTATTCTATCAATGAATTTTTTACTTTTAAGAACATTTTCATAGTTATTTAGTTCAATTATTCCATAATCTACTTTTTTTAAAAATTCATTACTAAAGTCAGATGTTCCTTCTCCAAGAGATAGATGTTGGTCTTTGATGGAGCCATTATCACTTAAATGAAAATAACTAATATTTGGAGTATTTAAAAATTCATATGGATTTTTATAAGTATTTGCATGACCCCAATCAATAATAGATAAACATCCAATATCCTCAATTAAATTAACATATTCATCAGGAGTATTTCCTAAGTATGAACCAATACATGGCATATTTTCAAGACATAATTTAACTCCAATTATTTCAGCATGCTCATTACATACCTTTAATGTTTCAACTGCAAATCCCAATGCTAAGTCCCTAATCCTTTTTTCTTTTCTGTGAACAATACCTGGATGGACTGTAATTCTTTTAGCACCAAAAATTTTAGCCAAATCTAAGGTTTCAATTATTTGTTTAGCTGTTTCTTCCCTAACTCCTTGGTTCATACTTGCAGGATTTAAATCAACTGCTGGACTATGTAAAGATAAATCAATACTCATTGATTTTGCCATCCTATTAATTTCATGACTTCTTATTTCATCTCTTAAGAGATATCTTGGCAAGTAAGAACCTTCACATGATATTTCTAACAATTGAAATCCATCAGTTTTAGCCATTTCCAACATGATATTTAATGGTTTCATGAACAATGCTAATGAAGAAAATCCGATTTTCATTCTTAATCTCCTATATCAATATTTATAATAAAAATATTTAATATTAATAAAGCATTGATTTAATAATAATTCTTAAATTTATAAAAATACTGTTACTTAATGATTTAATAAATAAATATTTACTATTCAATATAGTATATACATTAAAACTCATTAATTTTAATTACAAAAGAGATTTAAAAATGTCTAATAAAAAAATAATAGTTTTTATAGGTCCTTCTTTATCTGTTGAAGATAGTTCTAAGATATTAAAAGCTGACTATAGAGATCCTGTTAAAAGAAACGATATATTAAATGCCATATCTGAAAATCCAGATATTATTGGTATTATTGATGGTGTTTTTCATCAAAGCCCAGCAGTTTCTCATAAAGAAATTCTTAAAGCAATTGAACATGGAATAACTGTTGTTGGTGGAAGTAGTATGGGTGCATTAAGAGCCGCTGATTTAGATGATTTAGGGATGAAAGGAGTTGGATACATTTATCAACAGTATGCAAATGGAACTATTGAATCCGATGATGATGTTGCACTAATATTTACTGAAGATTATATGCCCTTATCTGAACCATATATAAACATTGAATATAATTTTAATCATGCAGAAAAAGAAAATATAATAAGTAATAATGAAAAACAAGCTTTATTATCTATTGCTAAATCACTTTACTACCCTAAACGAAATTATCCAATAATAATTGAAAAATCAGAACTAAAATCCGAAACTAAAAATAAATTAAAAGAATTTCTAAAAACCGCAATTGATTTAAAAAAAGAAGATGCAATAGAAGTTTTAAAATATATTAAAAGTTTAGTGTAAGATTAGATAACTATGAGAAAATATAAACTCACACGTTCTAGACGCAAAACATTGATGATTAAAATAAATAAGTATTCCTTTCTAGAAGTAAAAGCACCTTTTAATCTATCTAAAGAAAAAATAGATGACTTTGTCAAATCCAAAGAAGAATGGATATCTAAGAATACTAAAGATATTCTAGAAAGATATAATCTTAAAAAAGAATTTACTCTGGGATTTGGTGATTGTGTTACTGTGCAAGGAAAATGTAATTATATTTTAGCAACCAAAGGAAATACTGCAAGTTATAATCTAGAAGAAAAGAGGTTTTATATTCCAGAAATAGCTAACCCTAATCAGGTTAAAGAAGTTGTGATTGGATTATATAAATTAATAGCTAAATCTTATATTCTTGATAGAGTCAATTTTTTTGCAAATAAAATGAATGTAAATCCAAAAAAAGTTAAAATTACAATTGCAAAAAAAAGATGGGGGAGTTGTAGTGGTGAAAATGCTATTAATTTCCCATGGAGATTAATAATGGCTGATGATGAAACAATTGATTATGTTGTGGTTCATGAATTAGCCCATATAAAAGAACATAATCACTCCAAAGATTTTTGGAGAATAGTTGAGTCCATAATCCCAAATTATAAAACAAATCTATTAAAATTAAAGGAATTATCAGAAAAACTTGGCAAAGAAGATTGGGATATTTGAGATTAGTTAAAATAAGAAGATTATTTACAATTAAATAGTTCTAATTATTTTTATAAACTCATTTTTATCCATTAAAAATATTAGTTAATCCTTTTAGGTATTTATAAATTTTTTAATATGGAAAAATCACAGAAGTAATTTACAATGCCAGTTATTCATCTATTTTAAACTCTTATTCTTATTATTTAAACTTTTATAAACTAAATTTTTAAAGATAATATTTTTTAAGAAGTTATATAATTATGAAATAATTTCTATATAATTATTTTAATTTTTACTTTCAATAGATAATTTTAAAAAAATTAAAATATAAATAAAAGTAATTAAAAAATAAGATAAATAATATGAATATTTAAAAAGAGTTGTTTATAATTATGGGTTACGAATATAATGATATAGAATATAATTCATTAGAAGAAAAAATCGATGCAATTAAAAAAGATAATGGGATCACCAATGAAAAGTATTATAATGATCTAAAAAATAGACTTCTTAATGAGTATCAAGACCAACGATTAGAGAATATTCTAGAAACTAAAATTGTTGAGAATCGTTATGGTGAAGCTTTAAAAATAATTCAAAAAGAAAAAATAGAATTTAAATTAAAAAAAAGGAATTTTAAAAAGGAACTATTCAATGATTTAAAGTTAGTACCTAATATTGGTCCATCTAAAGAAGATAAATTAAATGATAACTCTTTTAATACAATTAATTCATTATTAGATCATGATAAATATTGTGAATTGGCTAAAACAGTTATTGATGTGATTGAATCAGGGTCTTTTTTTGAAAAGATTAATTTAATTAAAAAAAATAGTGATTCTTTTAAAAATATTGTGAAATCTATGAGTCTTGTTAAGAAAGAGAACTTTAAGTTTATGGATATTGAGACTCTTGGACTATCAAATGTTCCCATAATTCTTATTGGGGTTGCTGAAATTAAAGGTAAAAATATTATATCTTCACAGTATCTTCTTAGAGAGAAAAATGAAGAACCAGCCATTTTATATGAATTATTAAATCATTTAGATGAAAATTCTACTTATGTAACATATAATGGTACTTCCTTTGATGTTCCTTTTATTAAAAATCGATTCTCTCATTATCAAATGGATTACATCCAAGAGATTATTAACTATGATCTTTTACATTTTACAAGGAAATTATGGAAAAATAGCCTCCCTAATTGTAAATTAAACACAGTAGAAGAATATTTATTTAATATTAAAAGAATTGATGATGTTCCTGGATCTCGTATCCCAGATTATTATAATACTTATCTTCAAGAAAAGAATATTGGTCCTTTAATTCCCATAATTGAACACAATCGTATTGATATTGTTTCTTTATCTAAATTTCTAATGAAAATCCATGATGAAATTTAAAATATTATTAATTTTTTAAGAATAAATTTTCTATTTAAAAATTATTTATAAATAAAAGAAACCTAAGTTATTTTATATGTTGTAAACGTGAAAAATTAAGGGAATATTAAGTATTTTAAGTTATAATCAAATGACCCATGAATTTAAAACTAGTGATTTATTTAACAGAATTTAAAAATGCTAAAATTTTTTATTAATTATTTTTAAAACACTCTCTTGGATTTTATTTAAATAAAATATTAATCATTATAATAAATTAATAAAAAACATAATATGTGATAAAATCATGAAAAAATTCAAATTAAATTCAAGTTATAAACCTCTTGGTGATCAACCGAAAGCTATTAAGTCACTTGCAGATGGAATAAAGAATAAATTGCATGAACAAACCTTATTAGGAATTACAGGTTCTGGTAAAACATTTACAATGGCAAGTGTTATTGAAAAAGTTCAAAAACCAACCTTGGTAATGTCTCATAATAAAACCTTAGCAGCTCAACTTTATGGAGAGTTTAAAGAGTTTTTTCCAGATAATGCTGTAGAATACTTTGTTAGTTATTATGATTACTACCAACCTGAAGCTTATGTTCCAAGAACAGATACTTTCATTGATAAAGAAGCATCCATAAATGCTGAAATAGACATGATGAGACATTCAACCACCCAATCCCTTTTAACTCGTAAAGATGTGATTGTGGTTTCAAGTGTTTCATGTATCTATGGTATTGGATCTCCAGAAGATTACAGTGAATTTAAACTATTTTTAAGTATATGGGATAGAATAAGTAGGGGGGAAATTTTAACCAATTTAATTCATATGCAGTATGAACGAAACGATATTGAATTTGATGTTGGTCAATTCAGAGTTCGTGGAGATGTAATTGAAGTTAATCCAGTTCATGGTTCTAATCCAATTAGAATAGAACTTTTTGGAGATGAAATTGATGGTTTATCAATCATAGATAAAGTAAGGAATAAAAAAATAAAAAACCTTGAGAGAGTATTAATTTTCCCAGCAAAACATTTTGTTATAGGTGACAGGAAACTTAAATCTTCTTTAAAAAAGATTAATCTTGAACTTAAAAGTAGATTAAATGAACTTAATAGTCAAAATAAATTAGTGGAATCTCAACGACTTGAACAAAGAACTAAATATGATATGGAAATGTTAAGTGAAATGGGTTATTGTCCAGGAATAGAAAATTATTCTCTTTATCTTTCAGGAAGAAAATGGGGGGAAATGCCTTACACTTTATTAAAATATTTCCCAAAAGATTTTTTAACAATTATTGATGAATCACATGTTTCAGTTCCTCAAATTAGGGGAATGTATCATGGCGATAGATCACGAAAAAAAACATTAATAGAGCATGGTTTTAGATTACCATCAGCTAAGGAAAATCGTCCTTTTAGATTTGATGAATTTGAAGAAAGTGTGAATCAAGTAATTTATGTTTCAGCAACCCCTGGTGAGTATGAACTTTCAAGAAGTTTAAATCATGTAGAACAAATTATCAGGCCAACAGGACTACTTGATCCAGAAATAATTTTAAAACCTGCTAAAAATCAGGTAGATGATTTACTTGGTGAGGTTAAAAAAAGAGTTAAGAAAGATCAAAGAATTCTAGTTACAACTTTAACTAAACGAATGGCTGAAGATTTAACTGATTACTACAGTAAAATTGGGATAAAAGTTAGATACTTGCACTCAGAAATAGATACTCTCGAGAGAATAGATATTATTGATGATTTAAGAAGAGGTGAATTTGATTGTTTAGTGGGTGTGAATTTACTTAGAGAAGGTCTTGATTTGCCTGAAGTCTCACTTGTAGCTATTTTAGATGCTGATAAAGAAGGATTTTTAAGATCACAAACTTCACTCATACAAACAATTGGAAGAGCAGCAAGAAATGTGGATGGTCAAGTTTTAATGTATGCAGATAAATCAACCGATTCTATTAAAAATGCGGTCGATATTACAAATAAAAGAAGAAAAATTCAAATAGCCCACAATAAAAAATACAATATCCGCCCAAAAACTGTTGTAAGAACATTAAAAGAGAAAAATGAAGACAAAGATAAATATGGGAAAGATGATTTAATAAAAATCCCAAAAGATGAGTTAAACCTCTTAATTGCAGACATAGAATCAGATATGAAAGATGCTGCAACCCATCTAAACTTTGAAAAAGCAGCAAAACTAAGAGACCAATTGATAGAAATGAAAGGAATTGCTAAGAAAAAATAGTTAAATACAATATCAATGTAGTGATAAAATGTATTTAAACTATTTCATTAACTTTGGTTTGTAAAGTGCGGTAGGTAAAGTTTTTGCCTCCTACCTCTTTTAGTAATATATTATTCATAATTTGTAATAATATTAATATTACTCCTTTTTAAAAAATTATTAATCTCATCAAATTTAAAACAAATAAATCAGTTCATGAAAGTATTTAATCAAATCAAAAAGAATCTAAAATATATGATCTCTTTTGAAGTTTACTTATGAGTTAAATTTTTAATTTTAATATTTTTAAGAACATTACTATCATTTTATTTTTTAAATTTTGGTAATATGGTACAAATTAAACAAGTTAACAGCAGTCATGATTGATAAAGCATCCCTAAGACAATTTCAATCAGGCTAAAGTTTGTTTTTCCAACACATAAGCAAAAGAATTGAAAAAGAGATTTAAAACTATTAAATGACTTATAAACACCATAATCCCAAAGATTAAACAGAGCATTTAGAATTTATATAGATTTTAATCATTATTCTTATAATTAATAATTACTTGGAGATAGATTAATAGAAATATTCTAATTCCAAGTATTTACAAGTGAAAAATTTCCAGGAGGCAAAAACTTTACACTACCAAAGTGTACAACACTTTTACTATAATTCATTTACAAAATCCCATAACTGAAAATGATTTAAATTAACATATTAGATTAAGAACTTGTTTTAAATTCTTATTTTTCATTATTTAAAGCTTATTATCTTAATTTTTAGAAACAATATTTTTTAACAACCTATAGGTTATGAATTAATCAGTATACTATAATCCAACTCTAACAACTTAAAGATTCTTTCTTATAATTAACTGAGTTAATTTATCATAAAATTCTTAAGATTTAAATTAAAAAACATACTCTTAAAAGAAAAATAAAAATATTTCAAAACATGACCCATTTATTCTATTTGAAATAATAATATATTTATATACAAACAAATATAATATATAAACTTGATGAAAAACTGGAATATAAGTACATGAGTATTGCAAAAAAGGAATATTGATTAGTAAAAAATCAATATAATATAATTTCTAAAAAAAACATTGATAAAAAAAATAGGATAGTTGATATTTATGACAATAGCAATGGGTGAAATAAACCCAAAACTATTAAAAAAAATTGAATAATGGCAAAAAATGAACCCCCAAAAGAAAACGAGATATTAAATGAAATTATTGAAAAGGAATAGAAATACGAGAGCAGGAATTAAATAGGAAAAAATTAAGTTTTAAAGATTTAATAGGAATATATACCACAGATAAAGTATTTAGTGCTGTTGAAGATAAAAAAAGAATGAAAAAAGGAGAGCTATGAAAAAATGATAGTATTAGATTCATGTTATATAGTTTCCTTAATTGTAGCTACTGAAAATGCCCACAAAAAAGCAGTAGAATTATCAAAAAGATTAGATAATGAAAAATTAATAATTACTAATACAATATTAATTGAAACACTGGACATTCTCACTAAAAGACTAAAACAGGATACTAATTCAATGATTGAAATATATAATACAATTAAAAATAATTTTAAGATTATTCACGAAAATAAACCAATAACTAATAAATCAATGAAAATAGTAATTAAATATAATAATAAGATTGGGTTAGCAGATGCTATAACTATTGGAAGAATTAAAGATATACCAAATATTTAGTTTTGATAACAAAGAGCATATAATAAGAATATACTAAAGAAAAAAATGAATTATGAAAATCTAAAGTAAGAAGTTTAAAAAAATGAAAGAATAACTATATTAAATTAAGGAGTTAATTAAATGTCAGTATCATTAAAAGATAAAATAATATTAAAAGGAGCAAGAGAGCACAATCTTCAAAATATAGATTTAACCTTACCGCGAAATAAATTAATAATTATAACTGGTTTAAGTGGTTCTGGAAAGTCTTCATTGGCATTTGATACTATTTATGCTGAAGGTCAGCGAAGGTATGTTGAATCATTATCCACTTATGCAAGACAGTTTTTAGGGCAAATGAAAAAGCCAAAGGTTGATTACATAGAAGGTTTATCTCCAGCTATTTCCATTGATCAAAAAACGACAAGATCTAATCCAAGATCTACAGTTGCAACAGTAACAGAAATATATGATTATTTAAGATTATTATTTGCAAGAATTGGAATAGCACATTGTTATAAGTGTGGAAAGGAAATCAGCCAACAAACACCAAGTCAGATTGTTGAAAGTATCCTTGAAGAAGGAGAAGGTATAAAAATTCAGGTTCTCTCACCAATAATAAATGATAGAAAAGGAGAACATAAAAAAGTATTTCAAAAATTTGCAGAGAAAGGATTTCTTCGAGTTAGAGTGGATGGTGAGATAAGGGAACTTGATGAAGAGATTAAATTAAATAAAAACAATAAGCACACAATTGAAATTGTAGTTGATCGACTTATAATACGAGAAGATACTGAATTTCAAAGAAGATTAGTTGATTCAGTGGAGTTAGCTTTAAAATTTGGTGATGGTGTAGTTACTATATCCTATGATAAAGATGGGAAAAATTATGAGAAGACTTACTCTGAAGACTTTGCATGTGTAGATTGTGGAATAAATTTTCAAGAGCTTAGCCCAAGAATGTTTTCATTTAACAGTCCACATGGTGCTTGTCCTGAATGTAATGGTATTGGGTCTAAGATGGAAATGAACCCTGATTTAGTTGTTCCCGATAAAAACCTATCTTTAAATGATGGAGCTATTCTCCCATGGAGTAGATCTGCAGGAAAAGCAAGTTATTATAATTCCATGTTAGAGGCTGTTGCAAATCATTACAATTTTAGTATGGATACTCCATTTAAAAAGCTATCAGAAGATGAACAAAAAAAAATACTTCATGGTGGTGATGATAGAATAGAATTCAATTTTAAAAGGAGAAATAAGTCTTATAGAGTAAATAGAAAGTTTGAAGGTGTTATTCCCAGAATGCAGAGACATTATCTTGAAACTAAATCTAATTATTCACGTAGCTATTTAACTAAATTTATGAGTAATCAATCATGCCATGTTTGTGGGGGTAAACGATTAAAACCCAAAGTATTGGCTGTTACAATAAATGATAAATCAATTTCAGATGTTACTGAAATGTCAATTAAAGAGGCTCATAATTTTTTCAATAAAATTAAACTAAGTAAAAGAGAAAAATTAATAGGGAAAGAAGTTTTAAAAGAAATTAAAGGAAGACTTAATTTCTTAGTTAATGTTGGACTTGATTACATTACAATGGAAAGGTCTTCTGGAACCTTATCTGGTGGAGAAGCTCAAAGAATTCGTTTAGCAACTCAAATTGGTTCAGGACTGGTTGGTGTTTTATATGTTCTTGATGAGCCAAGTATTGGACTTCATCAAAGAGATAATTTAAAGCTTATTGAAACTTTAAAGCACCTTAAAAATATTGGTAATACTTTAATTGTGGTTGAACATGATGAAGAAACAATTTTGTCAGGAGATTATGTAGTAGATATTGGACCAGGAGCAGGTGAACATGGAGGTAAAATTATTGGAAGTGGAACACCAGCAGAGATAATTAAATCTAAGGAATCCATCACAGGGGACTACCTTGCAAGAAGAAAAACCATTCCCATAAAAACAGATAGAAGAAAAGGTACAGGCAAAATAATATCTATTAAAGGAGCATCAGCTAACAATCTCAAAAAGATTAATGTTGATATTCCTCTCGGAGTTTTCACCACAGTAACAGGTGTTTCAGGTTCTGGAAAAAGTAGTTTAATTAATGAAGTTTTATATAAAGGACTTGAAAAAATAATTAACAAGAAACATAGCTTCCCCGGAGAATATAAAAAGATAGAAGGTAGTGAAAACATTGATAAAATCATTGTAATAGATCAAACAGCTATTGGAAGAACACCACGTTCAAATCCAGCTACATACATTGGTCTTTTTACATACATTAGAGAATTATTTGCAGAAACCCCCGAGGCGAAAAAAAGAGGTTATAAACCTGGAAGATTCAGTTTTAATGTTAAAGGTGGAAGATGTGAAGCTTGTTTTGGAGATGGAATTGTAAAAATTGAAATGCATTTTCTTGCAGATGTTTATGTTCCATGTGATGTATGTAACGGAAAAAGGTACAATGAAGAAACATTAGATATCAGATACAAAGGTAAAAATATCTATGATGTTCTAGAGATGACCGTTGATGAAGCATTAGAGTTCTTTGAAAATATTCCTAAAATAAAAAAGAAACTACAAACCTTACATGATGTTGGACTTGGATACATAAAACTAGGGCAATCATCCACAACATTATCTGGAGGTGAAGCCCAAAGAATAAAATTATCAAAAGAACTTTCAAGGCAAAACACAGGCAAAACCCTCTACATATTAGATGAACCAACAACAGGATTACATTTTGAAGACATTAAACGACTACTTAATGTTCTTGAAAGATTAGTAAATGGTGGAAATTCAGTCATAGTAATTGAGCATAACTTAGATGTCATTAAAACAGCAGATTATATCATTGACTTAGGTCCAGAAGGTGGAGATGGTGGTGGTAAAGTAGTTGCCACAGGAACCCCAGAAAAAATAGCTAAAAGTAAAACATACACAGGCAAATTCTTAAAAGAGATTTTATCAGAAAATATAACCTCTGCTGCTAAACAATTAGTTAAAACTGCAGAAAAATAGGTATTTAAAGATTAAAAATGAATAAGTTAAGAAATAAATAAAAATTAATAGAAAATATTAATTCTTTATCAAACTTTTTCCTCATTCCATGTGAATTTATTAAGTAAATGCTATAGTTTTTATAAAAATAGACACTGTAAAAATTCAAGTAGGATTTTAAAATTATTATAGAGGTAATTTAGATGAATTCTTAATTGCTCAATTTAAATGTTTGAATCTATTTTCTCTATTTCACATTTCATATCTATATTTACTACCAACATTTAATTTTACCTCTTTAATTGCAAATCCTATTAATGTTAAACCATCATGATCATATTTTTCATGATATTCTTTTTATTTGATTTAACGCATTTTTGGCAAGTGTTTCAATATTTTTATTCTTTATTTGTGTGTATTTTACTTCTATTATTGTTGAATATCCATTATTATCTGTAAATGAGTAATTATCATCATTTTCTTCAATACTTATGTCCATTCTACCACTAAACAGTCCAACTTCATTTTCACATTGTACATTCAGTCCTTTAATAGCAAAATAAGCAATGGTTTGATAATACTTTCAATTTCTTATTTTAAGCTGATAATGAATAGCCATTATCTCTTTTTTTAAATATTTGACTAACAAATTACATTTACCCTCTCTAAGTTCATTTAATATTTCGTTTCTTTTAATTGCAAAATCGTTTTCAGTTTTATCATAAAAATTCTCAAGAAGATTTCTTTTAATTGATGTTTCAACCTCTAAATTAGGTATTTTAAGAGAATATATAATTTTATCATCAATTGTTTCCTTTTTAACTATTGTTAAATATCCTGATTAAAATAATAATGGTATTTGTTTAATATTTTCAATATCAAAAGTACTAAAATCAACCTCATGTAATTTTATTGATTTATATACAGATCCAATGTTAATATTTTTTTTAAATATTTTAACTAAAAAATTAGGAGTTCCAGACTCAAGCCAATAATTATTAAACTCATATAATCATCAAAAAAATTCAGAACAGAATAAGGATTATATAAGAAATTCTCCACCATCCCAAGAATAACCATCATAATAATATTTAATATTATCAAGTGCTTCCTCATAACTAATATTCTTTAAATTAGCATAATCAACAATGAATTCTTTAAAATATTAAAATTTTCATGACTTTTTATAATAATAAATTGTTAACAATACCCTTAAAATAACAATATTTATAAACAACTAACTTTAATATTTAAATGTTTATCTCTAAATTAAATGAAAATCAATTAAACTTGAGAAATAAATTAAGTTTAGTTGATATTTTAATAATTATTTAAATATTTTAGATTATTTTTTAAAAATTAAGTTAAAAATAATTAAAATTATAAAGTTAGTTTAAAATGATATTCGTGTGGTTAATATGACACAATTTGAAGATGCAAATAAAGGAATAATAACAGAAGAAATGAAAACTGTAGCTAAAACTGAAAATCTTTCAGAGGAATTTATTAGAGATTCTGTGGCTAAAGGTAAAATTGTAATCCCAGCAAATCATAATAGTAATATTAAAGTTACTGGTATTGGAGCAGGATTACGAACAAAAGTGAATGCAACGATTGGAACATCCACAGACATAGTAGATTTTGATGAAGAAGAGTTAAAAACTAAAATAGCTATTGAAAATGGTGCTGATACTCTTATGGAATTAAGTATTGGTGGGGATTTGGATGAAATACGAAGAAGAATAATTAAAATGTCTAATATTCCTGTTGGAAGTGTCCCAATTTATCAAACAGCAATTGAAACCATAAGAAAAACTGGTTCTTCTATAGAAATGGATGAAGAAGATATGTTTAAAAACATTGAAAAACAGGCAAAAGATGGTATAGATTTTATGGCCATCCATTGTAGTGTAAACATTGAAACTTTAGCCAGACTTAAAAAACAAGGTAGAAAAGGAGGCCTTGTATCTCGTGGTGGAGCATTTATCTCTGCATGGATTGTTGAAAATGAAAGGGAAAATCCATTATATCTAAACTTTGATTACATACTTGAAATAGCAAAAGAACATGATGTTGTACTTTCACTTGCTAATGCGATGAGAGCAGGAGCAATAGCTGATTCAACTGATAGAGCACAGGTTCAAGAATTAATTATTCTTGGAGAGTTAGTAGATAAAGCTCGAGAAGCTGGTGTTCAAGCAATGATTGAAGGTCCAGGACATATTCCATTAAATGAGATCCCTGCAAATGTCACAATTCAGAAAAAACTTTGTGGTCATGCCCCATTTTATATGTTAGGCCCGCTTGTTACTGATATATCTCCAGGATATGATCACATCTCCTCTGCAATTGGAGCTGCTGCTTCAGCTAAAGCAGGAGCAGATTTCATTTGTTATGTTACTCCAGCAGAACATTTAGCTCTCCCAAGTCCTGAAGATGTAAAAACAGGACTAATAGCTACAAGAATAGGGGCTTATGTTGGAGATATGGCAAAAGGTGTTCACAATGGTGAGAAGGATTTATTCATGGCAAATGCAAGAAAAAGTTTAGATTGGGAATCTCAATATGCTGCATCAATTTGCCCAGCAGATGCTCGAAAAACCAGAGAAAACAGACCACCAGAGGATCCTGATACATGTACAATGTGTGGGAACTATTGTGCAGTAAAAATAGTCAATGAATGGTTAGATCAAACCAGCCCTGATTTTTTCGATAAAATTTAATAATTTTATTTTTATTAAAATTTTTAGTTATCTTTTAATTTAATTAATTTATATTATTTTTAAACAATTATTCACTTAAGATATTTCTCATTTGTACCGTTTAATGTTTTTAAATCAAACCAGTTTTTCATCAATTCCCAACTAAACAATGCAATTCCATCTGAACCACCATCAAGTGATACTTGGCAATCGTTTTTTAATTGAGCTAAATCTAATTGTTTTTCATTATTATCACTAATATAATCTTGAATGCCTATACAAACATTTGCTGGTTTTGAATTTTTTGAGTAATATTGACTTATTTGTTTAAGCCAATTTGAATCTCCTTTATAATTACCAGTATAAGCCATAGGAACAATAACATCTACATGATGAGATAAAGACTTAACATCTTGACCATAAAACTTAACACCACTTTCTCTCTCGGGCATAACAGTCAGTGATAAGGTTTTATCCTTATTTTTTAATTTATCCTCAATCATGGATACAAATTTTGTAATTGCAGTTGGACCATTTACAAACCAACCATAATCATATTTATATGAATCTCCAGGATATCTTATATAATCTAACATTATTCCTTCAACACCATTTATTGAACTATAATTTTCTATTTCACTTATTTTTTTATTAAAATATGGATAATTAAACTCTTTCTTATTTGTATCAATGGGATTAATCCAACTACCATTGTATAGACATTGAACCCAAATATGCACTGAAATATTCCTATTTTTAGCATCACCTATCCATTTTTCCACATTATTAACACCAAATCTTTTCACTGCACTTTCATGAAGAAAAATATTTTTAATACCATTGTTAGCTAAAACATCTAAATTTACTTTCCTTATACCATAACCATTTACCCATACCCCATTTTTTATGTGTTTTCGTTCTTTTAAGTCTAAATTTGAGAAAACGGCTATTAAAATGATGGAACATACAATTACAATCATTATAATCTGTTTTTTATTAAGTTTCATGAAAACACCTAAAATAAAATTCTATCGGGATTTGTATAAACATTGAATTTATCTCCTCTTAAAAATCCAATCATGGTGATATTTGCTTCTTTAGCTACCGTATATCCTGAAAGTGTTGGGGCTGCATTTGATCCTATAAGTGGAATTGCAACTCTTGCAAGTTTAATTAGCATATCAGCAGGCATTCTCCCACTGTATAATATATATGAACTATTAAAATCTACTTTCTTTCTTGCTCCTGCTCCAATAACCTTATCAACAGCTACATGCCTACTAACATCTTCTTTTACAATGGAAATATCCAATTCTTCATTTATAATCATTGCAACATGTGTTCCACCAGTTCTCTTCCAGATAACAGCCTTTTTCCCTAATAATCTTATATTTTCTAAAAGTTTCTCTGCTTCTATTTCAAAATCAGATTTTATTGGGTTAATATAATCTATTTTCGTTCTCCAACCACCAAAACAATCTGAACCTACCATTAATTCTTTTCTAATATCAAAATCTTTTAAATCAATTGTAGCTTCAATATCATTACCTTTAACTTCTAACTCTTCAAGATTATCAATGGAGGTAATTAATCCTTCTCCCAACATATAACCAATAGCAAAATCTTCTAATGAATCTGGACTAATTGAAAATCCTCGTTTTAAAGTTTTATTAATAGTTAAATTAATTGTCTCATCAACAACTATTACTTCTTCTTTATCATCATAATTTCCATTTTCATA
>JAITXE010000079.1 GCA_031284925.1 Methanobrevibacter sp. | reverse complement strand
ATAGTTTCATCTGTTAAACAAATAAGTGTTCTTAATGCTGCATTTCAATATGGATTAATCGCAATGATATCTTCACTACCACTATTCGGTGGAGGTGCCATAATATTAGCTACAACAGGAACTTTAAGCCTATTTGAATTTTCCCATATCACAGCAACTCCCATGCTTATCTTTGGATCCATACTACTTCTCATAGGAATAGCAGGTGAAACAGGGATAGCTCCATTTTTTGCTACAAAAGCAGAAATGTTTAGAACACCAGGATCCCCATTTATATTAATAATCCATCTAAGCTCATTATTTATAATTATCAGAGCAATAGAAATCCTTTTAATAATTCTCTCATGAACAACTAATTTTTTTGATAATTATTTTTATTAAATATTGTTAATTTTATGAATTAGAATTTTTAAAATAAATAAATTGAATAAAAGTTTTCAATGCAAAAAAATTGATGTACAATTTTTTTAAGAATAAATTTGATAAAATAAATCAAATGTTTGTAAAAGAAAAAAAATCTTTTAAAATTCCTCATTAAGAATGCATATATCCTGTAATAAAGATGCTTAACTATTTTTTCCAATAGATTATAATTCACAACTTATCAATAATCTCATCAAAACGTGTCCGATTAATAGATCTATTCTCTAAAATAGGTTTCAACCAGTTCTCATCTTTATAAAAACATTGAATCCATATATGAACTTTAATATCTAAACCATTAGCTTCATCAATCCATTTTTTAACATTATCAGGAGAATTTCGTGTGAAAGCATCTTCATGAATTAGTATATTATCTATTCCGTACGATTTAAGCTCATTTAAATTAGTTTTGTTCATATGAGAACCCCACAACCACATTCCATTAAAATAGATGATTCAAAATAATTAGATCCCCTTAAGCTGATATTATCCTCACTAAGTGCAAATAAACAATTTATATTAATGACTATTAAAAATAGTATTATACTACACAATACCTAGATTTAACTTCAACAATATATAAATTTCCTACCAAATCAATATTATTTAACTTTTTTTACTTATTAAATATATATTAATGATATTATTTTTACTATAAATAATTTATCATGAGAGTAAAAAAATTTAACTATAAATAATCATCAAGAAGGAATATTAGTTAAAACTTCTTTTTCAGAATAACAAAACATATTAAAAACAATATAATTAATAAGATAATCATGGAACAACTAGTATTTTTAAGATTAATCTATGAATTATTAACTAAATAAGGTATTTTTTTTATTATTATTAAAATCAGAAGAGATTAAAATGTTATTTTCTGGAGTATTGTTTTCTATTTCTACTCTCCAACCAAAAGGATAAATAATTTCATTAAAATCATGACTTCCATCTAGATTTATCTTATAAGCATCAACAGGGAAATATCCTTCTGGTTTACAATAACCAAAAATAACATCAATTAAGCTGGGTATGTTTGGTTCATAAGATAAACTTGATGATGATGGATCTGTAACATCATGCCCCCTATTACCATAACATGCAGTTATCACATCCACATCCTCTCTATAGTTTGCAACATCATAAGGAATCCCTGAAGAGCAGAGAGTAGTATCTTTATTTTCTTCCTTTGCAACTTTTAAAATAATTTTAGGAATACTATTATCAGTGTTTTGTGAAGTAGAATTCATTAATGTAATTAAAACAATTTTATCATAATCCTTTAATTTATCTCTCCAAAAACTAATTTGATCATTTAATGAATAATAATCAATATCAGATTGATAGTACTCAATATCATAATTATAATTATTTGACAAAATATTATCATTCTTTAACCTATTAATACCAAATTGAATACTATTTTTTGAAGATTCAAGTGGTGATAAAAATAAAGTTTTCTCACCTATTTCTTGTGTTCTCTTCCATGGTAATTGATTTTTATCATTTTTAAGAAGAGTTATAGAATCATCACTTATTTTTCTCTCAGTTTCATGATGTTTAACAGATCCCACAATCTTCTTCGCATTTTCAACCTTATCTTCAACTGGTTGCTGATACTGTGATAAATTCATAATCCCCTGTTTTTGTTTCAATTTTAAAATTCTTTTAACACTTTCATCTATTTCTTTTTCAGTTAAATTATACTTATTTGTCATTATAGCTTCTTTCACATCATTAATCATCCTTTGAGTTTTATTTTCTTCAGAATAAGAATAAACTGCAAAAGGTTGAAGTACAATATCATCATCTGCAGCGAAAGCCCTGATTAAAGCGTTACTTTCATTGAAATTATCTTTAATTGCACTCATCTCCATAGCATCTGTAACAATAACCCCCCTATAATTTATTTGACCCCGTAAAATTTCATTTAAAATCTTATATGATAAAGTCACAGGTAAAGTTATATTATGCAAGCCCCCAGTTGAATTATCAACATTTGGAAGAGTAATATGAGCTGTCATAATACAATCCAAATTAGCAACATTATTAGTAAATGGAATAAATTCAGATTGATTTAACTGATCTAATGTTTTATTAATAACTGGTAACCCAGAATGAGAATCTGTATCTGTATCACCATGACCTGGGAAATGTTTTCCTGTTGATAAAACTCCAGCTGAATGCAAACCATCACAAAAAGCGCCACCCATCCAAGATACTAATTGAGAGTTTGAACTAAAAGAACGCCGACCAATCACAGGATTATTTGAATTTGTATTTATATCAATAACAGGAGCAAAATCAGTGTTAATACCTAATGATTTAAGTTCCTCACCAATTATTAAACCAGCCTGTTTTCCATCCACATAACTTTGGGTAGCACCCAGAGCCATATTCCCCGGAGTCATTGTTCCCCCACCAATACGAGCAACATTACCACCTTCCTGATCTGTACAAATCAACATAGGTATGCCACTTGAGTTTACTGATATTCTTTGATAATCATAAGTAAGATGCACAATATCTTCAATTTTATTCGTATTCATACCAAATAAAATCACACCACCAAACTTATATTCTCTTAAATAAGATTCTAACTCAGGAGTCATCAAAGTAACATTCTCTTCACTCTCATTTGATTCATTCCATGTTCTAAATGCAGGCATAATTTTCTGTGTAATTTTCTCATCTAATGTCATGTTAGAAACAATACTATCAATATCAACCATGTTATTAACACTAAAACAATAAAGAGTTAAAGATCCAAGAGAGAACATGAAAAAAATTAAAAATATTATTATCTTCATATTGATAAATTACACCCCATATTTAACTTATTTTAAAGTTTACAGTACCCTCAATATAAAATTTTCACTACCAAGGTGTCTGATAGAAGTAAAAAATCTGAGCTATGAACTTTCTTATTTTCATGTTTTTTAAAGTTAATTATTGCCCCTTTTCACTATAAGATAGATTTAAAACTAAATTTTTTCCTTAAATTTATTGATATTAAAAATAACAACTCTAATAATCTCTTTAATATAAGAAATATACTAATGTTTGAAATTAATATATTAAGTTTATATTTGTAAATAACTTATTTTAAAAATAAAATAAACTATAATTACTAAAAATAATTATATTTTAACGAATGTATCCAACAAATAAATAGCACAAATAGAATATATTAAATTTAATAAAAATAATTGTTATTAGAATATATAAATTCTAAACTATATTTAAATTATAATCTAAATGATTTTTAAGAAATATGAAGGCATTAATATCCACCAAGTGTGTCATTGAAAACTTGTGCTTGACCATTTCTTAATATATATACATTACCTCCTATTCTGTATCCTTCTTCCTCTGCTAATTCGCCATATAATGATAACATTGATAAATCACCATGAGCAGGAATTATATTTTGTGGTTTGAGCATTCTTATGAAATCTCTATGATCTTCACGTCCAGCATGTCCTGAAACATGTGCATTTGGATAAATTCTTGCACCTTTAAGCTTTAATCTTCTTTCCATAAGATGTCTATTTGCTGCATTAGTTGGACTTGGTATGATTGATGCTGAAATAATAACGTTATCTCCTGATTTTATCTCAAATGGAGTTTTTCCTTTTGCAATTCTTGGAAGTAATGCATCTGGTTCTCCTTGATGTCCTGTTGCAACAATCAAATACTTTTCTCTGTTTTCATTAGCCATTCTAAGTGCTTCATTAATTGATCTTGATTTTCCAATAATTTTTACATTATCAGGTAAATCTAAAATACCTAAAGATTGTGCTAAACCACAAAATCTCTCCATTGATCTACCTAAGAATAAAATTTCTCTATCAGAATTTTTAGCAATATCTGCAATAGTTTGTATTCTTTCAATGTGTGAGGAAAATGTTGTTATTATCATTCCTTTCTTCTCAACAAGAGGTGCTTCCATTAAATCTTCAAGTAAATTCTTAGCTATTCTTTCAGAGGGGGTTCTAACCTGGTCAAAACGATTAATATCTGTTGATTCTACAATAAGAACTAAAACTCCTTTTTTACCTATTTCTCTTAATCTATCATAATCTGGTGGTGGAGAAATTTTTTGATGATTATCAAATTTAAAATCATTTGCATATACAATTGTTCCTTCAGGAGTATGAAGTGCTGCAATAGCTGCTTGAGGAATACTGTGAGTAACTCGTATTAATTCTAAAGTTATTTTATCAGACAATTTTAGTTTACTTCCTGAATTTAAAGGATGTATTGGATTTCTCACCTCAAATTTACGTTCCCCTTTAATAGTCCTTTCTATAAGGGCTGTTGTATAAGGTGTAGCTATTATAGGTGCGTTATATCTATGTGCAAGTTTAGCAACAGCACCAATATGGTCAAGGTGACCATGGGTAAAGACTATTCCTATTACCTTACCATCAACTTCTCTCATCAATTGATCATCAGGAATCACTCCTTTTTTAATTAAATCCAAACTATGCATTCTATCTATATCAGTATCCTCATGAAGATTAATCCTATCTAAATGAATACCCATATCAAAGATGACTACTTCATCACCTATCTTTACGGCAGTCATGTTTTTTCCAACTTCTTCATAACCACCAATTGCAATTACTTCTACAGTCAAATTATGTTCCTCCTAGTATATTTTTTTGTGTTAAATCCTCTTTCATTTAACCACATCCACGTTTCGCCTTTAATTACTAAATTAGATTTTTTAAGTTCATTAATATTTGAAGCGCCAACTAAAAACATTGCGAGTTTCAAAGATTGTTTAAAGTTTTGAATAAGCTTAATAAGAGCATCTTCGCCAACAGCTACATTTTTAAGAAATGGGAGTGCCATTCCTACAGCATCAGCACCTAAAGCTATTGCTTTAGCAGCATCCAAACCTGAACGAATTCCTCCAGATGAAATTATTGGTATATTAACTGAATTAGATAGTTCAACTGTACTAACTGCAGTTGGAATACCCCAATCCCAGAATAATTCACCAAGATATTTATCTTTTAATCTATAGGTTTCAACACCAGCCCAGCTTGTACCACCAGCACCAGCAAGGTCTATAAAATTTATATTTTTACTTTCAAGTAGTTTAGCATTTTCAGCTGAAATTCCTGACCCAGTTTCTTTAACCATAACAGGAACATCCACACTATCAACAATTTTTTCAATTGAATCGGCAACTCCTATTGAATCAACCTCCCCTTCTGGTTGAATAGCTTCTTGAAGTGGATTTAGATGAATAGCTAAAATATCTGCATCAAGAATCTCAACTGCCTTACTAGCATACTCAACTTGAGAAGCCCCAATATTACCAATTAGAATAGTTGAAGGAGCATTCTCACGTGCAATATTATAAGTATATTCTAGTTCTGGATTTTCAATAGCTGCTCTTTGACTTCCAAGTCCAAGCCCTATTTTTTCATTTTCAGCTACAATAGCTAAGTCTTTATTTATGGTTGCTGTTTTTGGATGACCTCCTGTAATAGCCGTTATAAATAAGGGAATGTCCAATTTTTTCCCAAACTCTTTAGTGGAAAGGTCTATTTTTTCCATATCTATATCAGGCAATCCATGGTGAATGAAATCAATATCATCAAAGCCAGATTTCTTATTCTTAAATTGAACATCATAATGTTCGCATGTTAATAAGTGTTCTAACTTTCTATCTGAAATCCTATTTGTCATTTAATCTTACTCCAAATAAATATAAATTTAGTATTCAGTGCAAATTTAAATTATTATTTAATAATTTTTGCTTTTATTACTGTTCCTTTAACATCTTTACCTTTTAAAGCATTTTTAATCAAATCTGGAATTTGAGCATTTATAATTTTGGATTCAATACCAGAATCAGCAAGTTCAACTAATTCTTGAATCTTACCAAACATCGCACCTGTAACATCCACATTTGTAGTTGAATGTTCTTGGCTTAAATCTTTAATAGAATTTAAAGAAGTGATTAATTTTGCACCATCATATAAATTAGGGTTCTTATCAAAAACTCCATCAACATCGGTTCCTAATATAACTTTTTTAAATTTTAGATTTTTAGCTAAATAGCTTAGTATTTGATCACCAGATATAACTGCCATCTTAAGTTTATCATCTAAAACAACATCCCCATAAAGAATAGGTAAGAAACCTTGTGAAATATAGTCTTTAATTAAATCCAAGTTAAAATAACTAATTCTCTTATTAAATGATTTTATGGATGATGATGGTGGTATTGAAATAACTGGAAGTTTATTTTCAATGAAAATCTCAGATATTATATTATTTAGCTCGTTAACAGAATTATGAGTTAAAGAAAATCCAATTCTTTTGCTGGGATAGACTTCATTTGAGAAAGGTTCTCCAATCTCATATTCCTTAGCATAAGGATGTCCAAAAGAACCAGCACCATGAATTATAAGTAAACCATTATTTTTTAAGTCATGATCTTTTAAAAAATCTTTAATCTCAATAGCTATTCTGTTTAAATTTTCAAGATTAACTTTGGGTTTTAAAGAATCTTTTTCTGTTAATATACTTCCTCCTAACTTTAAAATAATCATGAAATTGCCCCTATAAGTATTAATAACTACTTATATAATTTTAATAATTTTAATTAATTTAATAAAAATCTTAAATTTAAGATTTCTAATGGATTTATACTCTTGTTTTTAAAATAATTCCTTCATTAGAAATATTCACTTTAAGTCCATTATCACGATTTTTAAGAGAATGATAAACTTCACCAGATCGATTTGGGCAAAATGCTATCATACTGCCACCGCCACCAGCACCAGTAATTTTTGCACCAGAAGCACCATATTTTCTTGCACGAAAAACCATTCTTGAAAGTTCAACTGTATTTACTCCAATAGAATCTAATAATCCTTGATTAATATTCAATAATTGAGCAATTTTATCATTGTCCATTTTTAAAATAGCATTTTTAGCTTCTTCAGTAAGTAACCCCATTGTTTGTATAATAGAATCAACAACAATTGGATTTCGTTTTCTTAACTCAGAAACCTTTTTAACCATTTTTTGAGTACTTCTTTTTTTTGATGTGTAGCCAATTACAAATGTTGGTTTCAAATCTACCTTAAATCTTGAAACCTTTTTATCCCTATTTAAGTATATTAAACCAGCATTTGTAGAAATTAATGTATCCAATGGACTTGCCATTCCTTGAACTTTCTTTTCAACTATATAAGCATTATGAGCCAATGTCTTTTTAGTAAATTTTTTATTATGATAACCATATAAAGCAGCAAGTGTTGCTACTGTGACTGCTGCAGATGAACCTAATCCTGAACCAACAGGAAAAGCCAATGATAAAAGAATATCGACTGGACTATGATCATGAGCATTAAAAAATGCCTCTAAAATATAGCGAATTATACCAGGTTTTCCACTGACAAGTTCATAGCTTTTCTCTTTAGTATTTAATATAGCTTCAAATCCTAAATCATAAGATTTTAAAGTCGTATAATTATTTTCACTTTTTTTAACAGAAACTACAGCTCTTTTATCTACTGCAGCTGCAATAGCTGGTTGGTTATAAACAACTGCATGTTCTCCAAATAATATAATCTTTCCAGGAGCAGATGCTATAGATTCCATCTTATCATTGCCTAATTTAATAGTATTAAATTAATATTTATTCCTAATGAAAATATCATTTATAAATTAATATAAAGTAAATCTCATTGTTTAATGTATAACTAATTAAACTTCTTAAATTTATTTAATTTTTAAATAAGTAATTACCAACTATAAGTTCTTTTTAAATAACCTTTATTTAAATATCCCAGAACCATATCCGACAACAGAATTATAATCTCCAGAAACATCTCCACTTGATGCATATTTTAAAATTTGAAACTGCTTAGCACCTAACTTGCTTGCAAACTTTAATAGCAGTGATAGTTGGAGCATAACCACACATTGAAATGTTATGTTTTTTAACAATCCCATTTAATTCATTTTCATCTAATCTAGAAATTGAATTTAATATAGCTAAATCTTGCTTAGATGCTAAATTATGAAGTTGATAATGGGTTAAATCTGTACTTGCAATAACTGAAACATTTTTTGATAAATTATTAATCGTTTTAATGATTCCATCAGCTAACTCCTGAGAGGTTTCCATATTCTGCAAGGATATAATAATTGGAACTATTTTAAAATCATTGCTAAAGTATTGAAGAAATGGGAGATGAACCTCACAACCATGTTCATTTAAATGTCCTCTTAAATCACTTTTAGCAACCAAAAGCTTTGAAATTAGATTATTTGCAAAATCAACTATCAACATTTACATTGCCAAAGGGTGTTTTCCAATATCCCTCATTAAAAATTGAAATATTAGAAGAACATTCCCCTGTATGATTAGGGGATAATATAATAAATGTTTCTGGAAATCCATTTTCAACTAATTCATAATAGCTATTTGAAGCTAGTGCACCAGAGTAGATATATCCTGCATGTGGAACAACTGCACCATAAATCTTAGAGTAATCTTTACTTTGAGATTTTACACTTAAGTTAGGAATTTTCCCAGGACCTAAATCCTTATTCAAGAAACAATTTTCAATCTCTTTACTTAAAGTGTCAGGACCATTATTATAAAACAATCCTGAAACAACAGGCTCTCTTATCATCTTTATCAATGCAAAAATTTACTTTACAATTAAAAATATTGATTAGAATTTAAGAGTAAAATCTGATGAATCAACATCTAATTCTTCATCTTCGCCTATTATTCCTTTAATTCTTAAAATTTCTCTTGTTAGCAACCAATAAACTAATGCTATAGATTTTCTTCCTTTATTGTTAACTGGTATTAATAAGTCAACTAAACTAATTAAGTTTTCACTATCACATAATGCTACAATTGGAATTCCGTTTTGTTTAGATTCAATTATTGCTTGTGAATCTGATCTTGGGTCAGTGACTAAGATTACTTTTGGTTCTATGAATTTAGAATAATTAGGGTTTGTTAAAGTTCCAGGAATAAATCTTCCAGGGATAGTTTTACAACCAATCATCTCACCAAACTTCTTAACTGGGGCTTGACCATACTGTCTTGTAGCTACAGCTAAAATATCATCTGCATCATATTTAGCTAAAAATTTAGCTACTGCTGCAATTTTATCATTAGTTTTTCTAATATCTAACACATATAGACCATCAGCTCTAACTCTAAAGATATATTCTTCCATGTCTTTAGTTTTTTGTTGGGTTCCGATATGTAAACCAGAAGCCAAATATTGTTCTAATGGTATTAATAATTCTGACAATTTATCACCTTGATTAATCACTTTTAACACTTATGCATTGGTTAGGACAAATATCAACACATGCTTCACAGATGATACATTCATCAGGATGCTCAATGACTATTTTATCTCCATAGGGCTTAAAAATTTCTAAAGGGCATGTATCAATACATTCACCACAAGCTTCTAATCCATTGCAATCATCCTGATTTAAAACAATTTTCACCATATTACACAATCTCCAAATTATAAGTTTATATTTTATTTCATTTTTAAAAGAATATATTAATTTTTAATAATTTACATGAATTTTAATAATATTTTAATAATTATTAATTTTAAATAAAAAAAATTATTTACTAAAAAAATTGATTTTAACTAAATTAAATTATTTATCTGCTTAAATCTGCCATAGATGGACTTGATAATTCTTCTTCAATGTGAATTAACTCATTTAATTTAGCTATTCTTTCTCCACCAACAGCTCCAGTTTTAATAAGTGGTGATGCAAATGCAACAGCTAAATGAGCAATGGTATCATCGGTAGTCTCACCAGATCTATGTGAAACAACAGGAACAACATTATTTTCTTTAGCTAACTTAACAGTTTCATAAGTTGCAGTTAAAGAACCAATTTGATTAGGTTTAATAATAATAGCATTTGCTGCATTCATTTCAATGCCTTTAGCTAAAATGTCTTTATTTGTGACAAACAAATCATCACCACATATTAAACATTTATCACCTACTAATTTAGTTAACTGAGCAAACCCTTCAAAATCAGATTCATCAAACGGATCTTCTACATAAAACATGCCATAGGTTTCAATTACATCTTTTACATATTCAATCTGTTCACCTGTATCTCTTGCAATATTATCTTGAGCATAGACATATTTCTCTTGGGTTTGATCCCATAATTCAGATGATGCCATGTCTAAAGATGGTTTAATTGCAATTCCAATCTCATCACCGACTTCTTCACAAGCTTGAGATTGAATTTCTAAAGCAGCTTCATTTGTAATGTTTGGAACCCATCCTCCTTCATCACCTTTTCCTCCAGTGAAAAGAGAATCTTTTTTTTGAATAAGTTCTTTTAGTCTTTTATGAACAGAAGTATTTGCAAAAATAGCATCAGTTATATTTCTAGCACCAACAGGAACTACTAAAAATTCCTGAATATCGGGTGCATTGATACCTGCATGAGCTCCTCCATTCATCATATTACCTAAAGGAGTAGGAATTTCATTTCTAAAGTTCCCTCCTAAGAAACTATAAAGAGGAAGATTATAAGAATCAGCAGCAGCTTTTGCAACTGCCATAGATACTGCAACAGTAGTGTTTCCACCAATTGATGCATAATTCTCTGTACTATCAATTTCTTTTAAAACTGTGTCAATTTCAGATAAATCTTCACTATCCATTCCAATAATCTCTGAAGATATTAAATCTTCAATTTCTGTAATTATTCTGTCAACTCCACCTTCTGGGAAAGCAACAACTTCACGAGAGCCTGTACTTGCACCACTTGGTGCTGCAGCTCTTCCAAATCCATTCCAAGTAATTACATCTACTTCTACAGTAGCATTACCTCTACTATCTAATATTTTTCTAACGCGAATATCCTCAATTATACTATCCATAAAAACACCATACTTCATATCTAATTATTTAATGATAAATAAATATATAAAAATTTCAATAATTAATAACAAATAATCTAACAAAACCACTGGCACATAATTATTATAACTACAAATGATAATTTAATATTTTAAAACTTCTATTTTTAAATTAATAAAATTATTAAATAAATTAATAATTAAACTAACTAAACGTTTGATTATTTTAATGTAAGAAGTAATATAATAATTTGCATGTGTGTGTATTTTTTCTATGGCAAAACTATAGAATCCTATTTTTTATAAATATAAAATGAGTGGTTTGATTATTAATAGTATTTTCTATAGATTAATTGAAATTAGATTATGTTCATCTTTAAGTTATTATATTTTATAAATTATTTTTACTTTTTATAAGATTTAAAAATTAAAATTTATAATTAATTATACATTAATTTAACAAAATTATTAAATTAATATTATCTAACTCTAAATCTTAAGTAAGAAATTATTCAATTCTCTTTATATCTAATGGAAATGTGACTTTCTTTTTCTTATCTTCAGATTCTTTAAGCTCTTCCAGTGCAATATCTATTGGGTCAATAGATTCTTCAACTTTAACCTTAGGTTTTGCACCCATAGAAATTTGAAGAGCTCTTGCTCCAATGATTCTTGCTTTTTCAAACCTTGTATCAATGCTCATTTTAGTTCTCCTAATATATAACCTTGCTAATTAATTGGTAGTCTTATTTCAAGTTTATATGATTTTTAAGATATGAATTTAAAATATATGATGATTTAGGTATTGTAATTTACTCCCATGTTTCAACATGAGATATAAACATTCGCCTACAGCAATATCTTTTAATCTTCATATCCTCAAAAATAGCTTTTGAAGCTTCACCATCAGCTATTCTTTGTTGATATTCTTTAAAATATGCTGAAATTGGTTTTCCGCAACTCATACATCTTATTGGAATCATTTTACATCCTCATTAATTTATTAAAATCAATACAATTATCTGTAACTTTTCTGTTTTCTTGCACGAGCTCCAGGACCACCGTATTTTTTAGGTTCTGAACGTCTTGGATCTCCTACTAACATAGTTCTATCATATTGTATGTATTTCTCTTTAAGATCCATGTCTTGAGACCATTGAACTAATCCTTTTGCAATGACCATACGGGCAGCTTCTGCTTGACCCATTACTCCACCACCAAAAACTTTAATATTAATATCTACATCATTTACAATATCTCCAGCTATTATTAAAGGTTCTTGTAATTTTAATCTTGCTAACTCTGGAGAATAAAGTTCAATTGGGGATTTATTAACTCTAATTCTACCTTTACCTTCTTTAATAGTTCCTCTTGCAATAGCTGTTTTTCTTTTTCCGCTTGTATGAATAACTTTTACCATATTGGTTCCTCCAACATATTAGTTTAAAATTTAGCACCTAAAAGTTTTGAAACTTCACTTAACTTAAGACCCTTTTTAATATTTTTATACTCAGCTTGAGCTAATGTTTGGGTTTCTGCATTAGTGAATTCTTTTGGAACACCAACAAATGCTTTTAGTCCTTTGTAGGCTGTTCTTCCTTTGGGTTTTTTATAAGGTAACATTCCTCTAACAGTTCTTCTAAAAATATCTTCTGGTCTTCTTGGATATTTTGGTCCCATATCGCGAGGGTTAGAAATACTTGCTCTATCACGTCTTTGTTTATATCTTGCATAAATCCAATCTTTAGATCCAGTGATTACAATCTGATCAGCATTTACAACAACTATTTCTTCTCCTTCAAGAAGTTTTTTGCTGATTAGACTTGCCAACCTACCTAAAATATGTCCTTCTCCATTAATAATCATAATAACACCTTAAATAAGCTACTCCAATATCCTAATATTTCTACCTTTAGGATTCAGTTCCATTATATCTTTAATAGAAATACATTCTCCACCAATACCTTCAATTCTCTCTTTAGCAAGACTTGAAAAGTTTAAAGCTACAACTTTAACTTTATGATCTAAAAATCCGCTTGCTAAGACTTTGCCTGGCACTAAAACGGTTTCATCTTCAGCAGAATTCCTATTAATACTAAATAAATTAACCTCTGCTCTTCTACGAGTTGCTCTTTCAAGTCGTTTAGCTACATCCTCCCAAATAGCTGAACCCTCAACTGCATATTTATCTTTAAGAGCTCTTATAAGTTCAACTAGGTTAGGATTAGTTTTAGTAATTCGTTTTCCCATTAAATTATTCCCCCTTTAAAAAAATTTAATAACTTCTATATTTTATGATGATTTTATCTCTTCTTCTGTCTGTTCACTGATTTTATCTGCTTTATCATATAAAACATCACAAGCCCTTAATAAAACTTCTTTAGGATTCATTGACCCATCAGTTTCAATCTTAAATATAATCTTATTATCTTCATAGCTTACATCAATAGCATCATTTTCGCTTGCTCTTACACAAGATTTACATAATGTACAATTTTCAATATTTTTTTTAAGATGTTGTGCTGATGGTTTTTTATTTTTAGTTAACTTAAGTACATTATTTGGGCATGCATCAATAACATCATTGGACAATTCCTTTTCACCATCAAAAGTTATTATTGGATATTGTTTATATGAGCAAACAGTAGTAGGCATCCATTTTGCATGGTATTTACCTTTACCAATCATAGCTATTGCCTCAAGTTCAATTTCTTGATCTTCTTTAAGTTTTACAAGAGGGATTGTATCAAAAACAGGTTTTATTTTTGAATCTGTTGAGTGTAAATCCTTAGAATAAACAATTCGTTGAATATCTTTATCTTTACTTTCATCTTTAGGTAAATCATCCCAAGTTTTATTTAAGGTGAAAGAAACACTACATTTAGAGCAATAATCCTCACAATCACATTCTTCATGTGGAATTAAAGATTCAATAGCTTCACTATCAGATGTAATTGGAACTAAACCTAATCTATGAGCTAAGACTTCATTGAACATTCTTGAATCATTTTTAATAACATTTATATATTCAATAGCTATTTTAGGAACTTCCATCATTCCAATTCTGCGTATGGCATTGGCAAAAGCTAAATCTACATTGTTAAGAACGAAAACCATCTCATTTTCACTATTTTCTTTCACTTCAATTTCCATTATCTACCATTCCCATTATCAATTTGTTTTAAAATAAAAAATATGCTCAAAGCAAGAAGTATTATACTCGTTTTTAAGCTTAGATTTGTTTTTTCTAATTATTATTGTCTTCTTCCTCTTTTACCACCAGGTCTTCCAGTACCATCATGAGGAACAGGAGTCCTGTCTTCGATTTTTCCAATTCTAATTCCAGCACGAGCTAAAGCACGAATTGTAGCTTGAGCACCAGGTCCAGGACTTCTTGGTCCATTTCCTCCAGGAGCTCTTACTCTTATATGTAAACCAATGAACCCTTTTTCTCTAGCATCATCTGCTGCTCGAGTTGCTGCTTCCATAGCTGCAAAAGGAGATGCTTCTTGCCTATCAGCACGAACAACCCTTCCACCAGACCATTGACAAACTGTTTCCGCACCAGTGATATCAGTGATAGTAATAATTGTATTATTAAATGATGAATAGACATTAGCTATTCCCCATTTCTCATTTTTTGCCATTAAAACACCTTCTACTCAGTTTTTTCACTATCTTGTTTTTTAATCTGCTTAGCTACAGGAGAAGATGAGTAATAACCAACAAGTTCTTCTTCACCTTTTCTGATTACATAACTTGGAGAGTTAACTTTTCTCCCATTAATAGCTATATGACCATGAACAATAAACATTCTTGCTTCTTTAGATGTTCTTGCCAAACCTTTTTCATGAACAACAGTTTGTAATCTTCTTCTTAATATATCCTCAACTGTTAAGTTAAGAATATCTTCTAAGTTAGCACTCTCTTCAAGCACACCAATACGAACCAAATGACCTAATAACTTGGTTCTTTCATTATCTGCATGCTCAGATGAAGCTCCAAGTAGGTATCTTGAATCTCTACCAAATCTTCTAACAAGTGTATCGGCTTTCCAAATTTCTTTCTTGTTTTTTAAGCCATATTTAGTCATTAATTTATTTTCTTCCTTAATTCTTTCAGCATTCCAAGGATGAGGTGGAGTATCATACTTCTTCCTTGCTTTTTTTGGATGTCCCATAAAAATTCTCCTTTGTATATTAAATAGTAAAATTATTTTAGAATATAATAATTTTAAAAATAAATAACTATTAATCGTAACCGTTATAAAATAACTAATACAATTATTAAAAGTTATTAAGTTTAAATGTTTATCCTCTTCTACGCCTTACACCTACAGACGAACCTTTTCTAAAAGTAGATTTAGTTCTTTGACCTCTAACAGGTAATCCAACTTCGTGTCTTCTTCCTTTATAACTTCTGGTCTTTCTCATTCTATTTAAATCATCTCTTAAACTCATAGTAAGATCAGATTCAAATAAATGAACAGGTTCTCCAGTAGAATAATCTTCACGCCTATTTAACATCCATAAAGGAATATTATAGTCTAAAGGATTATCTAATAACTTTTCAATTTTTACAATATCATCATCAGATATATATCCAATTTTAGAATCTAAATCAAAGCCCAAAACTAATCCTATGGTTCTTGATAGAGATAATCCAACACCTTTGATGTCAGTTAAACCATGTTTAATGGTTTTATTTCCCTTAACATCCTTTCTTGAAATACGTACTAAATGCTTAAATTCGTCTTCCATTAAATAACCTCACTTATAGAGCAAACCTACAAAGACAAGTAGATTCGAATGCTTAATAAACATGCAGTTTAAAAAACACAGCTTTATATTTTTATTTTAATATGCTAAATATTGCTTATTATTAAAAAAACAAGCAGTATGATAAAATCCATTTAATATGGACATTAATATAAAATATTTATTAGTATATTTAACTAATTATGTTAAACAATTAAGTAATTAAAGATTTAGATATAGTTATATAAATTTTATAGTAAAAATAAACGCCAGGACTGGGATTTGAACCCAGGAGGGGAAAATCCCCACAAGATTTCCAGTCTTGCGCCTTACCATGCTAGACTATCCAGGCAATATATTTTTAATTAATTCTTTATTTCAATTAAATTAATTCTTTATTGAATTAACATGTGACTTAATTTATTTTATTAAAATATTAATTAAAAATATTAGATTTAAATATCCTTAAGCGAATGAAATTAAAAAAAAATTAATTAATAAAAACGTATTTGATTTTAAACTATTTAAACCTTTTGTAAAAAAATTAATAATATTAAATTATAGAATGCCCATATTTTAATTTTTTCATGTTTATTAATAATCTATTTATAATATTTAGTTACAAAATTTGTGAAAATTATGATTCAGATTAATTAATTATATAAAAAATTATGATATTATGATTTTCCCCACATTTTAGGATAAATTCCTATTTTCATGAAGACTTTTTCTGTATCAAAAACTATTTTGGGATTGGATATTAAGATTTCTTCAAAATCAAAAAGTGACTTTGCAGATGCAACCAATTCTCCTTTTATGGTTTCAATTATTACTCTTTGATTTTTCTTTATTTCAGCAGAAATTTCATTGATACCGCCTAATGCAAGATTAGCACCATTGCATATTGCTTCAACTGCAGAATCTTTGATAATAACTTTTGGTAAATCTTCTGTAGCTCTTTCCATAGGCATTATGCAGTTTCTAAGATATAATTCATTTCCTTCTTCATGCCAATAATAAAATGCATCTGTTAACTCTTGCAAGGTAATCATGTTTTTATATTCATCAAATGAACCAGCACGAGTCCTTCTAAGTTCAGCCATATGCGCTCCAACACCTAATGCTTCACCAATATCATGAATATATGTCCTTACATAAGTTCCAGCTTCACAATCTATTTTAAAAAGAACATTTCTTTTAGATATTTCTAAAATTTTAGAAGTATAAACCGTTCTAACTCTTAACTCTCTTTTAACAGCCGATTTAAGTGGTGGAGTCTGATAAATTTTTCCTTGAAACTCATTAAATATATTGTAAATCTTTTCTTCATCAACATCATCATGTAAGGTCATTATTGCAACATATCCCTTTGAAGCATAAGATAAAAGTTGCATTACTCGAGTAGCTGAATTTAATCCTATTGGTAATATTCCTGTAACTTTAGGATCTAAAGTGCCACCATGCCCCGTTTTTCCAACACCCAAAATTATTTTAACCCATGAGTCAATTTCATGAGATGTTGGACCAGATGGTTTATCTAAATTAATTACTCCTTTATCTAAATAATCAAGAATAGGTCTATTTTCAGGGATATACCCATATTCTGGGTTTGTTTTACTTTTAGATTTAATAAAGAGTTCATTCATAAAACCATATCTTAAAAATTAAATATTCTTAAATTAATGAATTAATTAAAATATTAATTAATGAAAATTTTAAGTTAAAAAAGAGTTTTAATAATTATAAAAGATTATTATAAATATATACTCATGAAAATTATATCCTATAAATTTTCCAAGGATTTTTTAACCAATTCTAAGTCATTTGAAACTTCTATTGATTTTTCAATAGGTTCTAAGTGATTTATATTACATCTTCTGTTTTTAACAGAATTTCCAACAATTTCTACAAAATTTTCATCCACAATTTCTAAAATTACACATTTTTCTCCTGCTTCTCTTCCAGCAGTCTTAACACAAACTCTTCCTACTTCAATTGATGCCATTATATCACCTTTAATGTTGAATTTATAATTTCAACTATACTACCAGGGTTAAAGCTGTTAGTATTTATTATTAAATCATAAATATCTAAATTATTAATATTAATATTATGTATTTCTAAATATCTTTTAGCTTCACTATCTTCACGGATTTTAATTTCGCTCGTTGCTAAATCAAAAGATTTAGACTCTCGTTCACAAATTCTTTTAGCTCTAACAGTTAGTGGGGCTATCATCCAAATTTTAAGATCAGATTCAACAAAATATGCTGAAAGTCTACCTTCTACAATTAAATTTTTAGAATTTTTGGCTATTTCTTTTTGTCTTTTATCTATTTCAAGATCTATATCAATATTATTTTCAGCAAATTCACTAAACTTTAAAATTGACATATCATATTCTTTAGCCATTTGTCTAAAAATATCTCCTGCAGAAATATAAGGTATTTTAAGTTTTTTGGATAATATCTCAGAAGATGTAGTAGTTCCAGTACCTGCTAATCCGCCGATAGTAATAATCATTATTCACTTTCCTCATTCTTTGTAGCTACCTCATCATTTATATTTTCCTCTTCTTTTGTACTTATCTCATCAGTTAAAGTTACTTCGTCCTTTGTACTTAGTTCACTTTTTGTCCTGACCTCATCTTTGAAAAACTTTCTAGCACATTGTGAGCATAAATTTCCTCCAAAAGGCCTATTTGGTCTTTTTTTAGATTTTGTCAATTTATTTATCTGATAAGATCTTCCTCTTGGAACACCATGTAATAGTTTTCCACATTCAGCACATACATGCTTACTGGACTTTTTTTTTTTATATCTTAAAACATTAACTCCACCAGGAGTCTTTTTAAAAGTTCTTTTATATGATCTAGATCTATACCTTAATTCAGGCATTATTTCACTTCCTTTAACAAATAATAGAGTATCTTTAAAGATATTAAATTTATGATATATATAATTTATTCTTAAAATTAATAATAATTGCAATGGATATTATAAAAATAATTTATTTAGTTTAATATATTAATTATGAATTGAAATAATTTAAAATTATTCTAAAATGCTGATTTTAATCCTACCAATTTTCTAACAACTTGAGATAATGCAAGTGAACATAAGAAGTACCAGCAAAAGAATCCTACAGCATTAGGTAAATGATAACCAACAGCAGTGAATACTACATCTGGATTTGGAGCCCAGTGCAAAAGAGGTTGCCAAATAGGTGCTAAAATATTCCAAAATGGAAGTAATGGTAATGAAATGTAAACATTGGCAAGTGGAGAACTTCTCATCCACCAAAAAATTAACAATATTGGGACAAATGTAACAAGCATTGGTTTAAAAGACATCATCATCATTTCACTTTGAGCTTTCATGAAATCTGATTGTTGTGATTGTAACTTATTCGTTGCATTAGTATCACCAGATTTACGAACATCATTCATTTTCTTCTGAAATTCGGCTATTTCCTTCTTTAATGTATCCAATCTCTCATGATCCATTAAATATTTCTGAGCAATTTGAGTGATAAAGGAAATTATAAGAGCAACTAAAAATATGGTTAACAATGGATTTTTTGGATTTGGATCCAATGCAATAATGGGGTCAAAAATTTGATTGAAATAACCAAAAATCCCTGCTAAAATATCCATCATATCACCTTACAGTTTAAAAAAATTAAGAATTTAGATTTTAAATAGTTAATGTTTCCACCATCTTAGAAACTATTATCTCGAGTTCATTATCATGATTTTCTAATATTTTAACAGTAGCTCCAGTTAATGTGGCATAAGCCATTGCAGTTGCTCTATTAACTTCTTGATGTAATGCTATAATTTTTGTCATTTCCTTATCACGATTTCTTGTATCATCAGATAAACGCCTGATTAAAATTTCATCAGGATTTGCTTCAATTATGATAAATTGATTTGGTTTTAATTCCTTTAAAATCCATTCAGGAAGTCCTGGAAGGAAACCTGATGGAGTATTTATCGTGCAATGAGTATCTACAATAACATTCTCAGTTTTTGATTTTTCTTTAATTTTTTTTGCTGCTGCAAGTTGAAGCTCTTTTTGAACATCTGGAGATAATTTTCTCATTTCATCTCTATTATCAACAATGTTCTTTTCTTTAGCTATTTCTATCATCATATCCCCATAATTTATATGAAGATAATCAACATTCTCTAAAGTTTTATTAAGAACAGTTGTACTTCCAGAACCTGGAATTCCAGTTAAAACTACCAATTTCAATTTAATCCCCTACCTTATTTAATAAATTATAAAATAACTATTAATTTATTGATTCCAATCATTTCTTATAATAATTTTTACTTAATATATTTATAATAATTTTTTATATTTATAATAAATCATCATGTCTAAGAATTTTCTTATCTATTCTAAGAATCTTCTAAACAATGGATGCATATCCATGAGTTGTTCTTGAGCAATTTCTTCATAAAGCTTATAAACAATACCAACTGTAAGTAAAACACCAGTTCCTCCACCAGCAGCATTAGTTAAATCTGCACCAAAAGCAAGTAAACCTACAAAAACACCACCTAAAACTGTCAAAGCAGGTATATACCTCCTCATTATTTTTTTAAGTTGAGTTTTACTGCTTCTAAACCCTGGAATTTGAATTCCCGAACTATGAAGTTGTTCGGCGATTTTATCAGCACCTAATCCTCCAATTTCTACCCACAAAATAGAGAAGATTATACAACATGCCAAAAAAAATATTGCATAAACCAAAACTCTTAATGGATTAGTCATTAATATATCAAATTGAGGAGTAGTAAGGTAAAGTGCAATACCACTAATTGGCCTTCCTAAAGAAACCGTCCCTAAAATAGGGAAACCCATTCTTTGAAAAGTGGCTGCCATGAGCTGAACATTGACAAGTAATGCACTGGTTAATATAACTGGCATATTACTTGCATAAATAAATTTAAGAGGATATTTGCCCACATTTCCACGAATTCTTCCATGACCTTTCATTTGCCCATGAGAAATAGGAATTTCTACTCTCATACTCTCCCCATATACGGCAATTAGAAATACTACTATTGTTGCAATTAAGGGCACAAGTACAGATGGGTCTGGAGATCCTGAAATAATAGACTGTATAAAATGTGGAATCATACCAGGCAATTGATCTGGTGAAGATGGATTAGGCATGAAATTAAATGATCTTATAACAATTGTTTGTGAAACACCTGCAGCAATGAAAAGTCCTACACCACTACCAAAACCCCATTTAGAAATAACTTCATCTAAATAAAGAATTAAAATAGCCCCAATAACAAGTTGAAGTAACATTATCCATTCATAACTTGAATCTATGGCAGTTAAGTTTCCAGTTTTAACTAAGACTAATGCTTCAAAAACAGTTATAATTACTGCAAGAACTTTTTGGGTACTTTGAAATAATGATTTATGTTCATGTTTTGAAAGGTCTAAATTTAAGATTTTAGTTCCAACAAGAACCTGAAGAACAATAGATGAGGTAACAATTGGTCCTATACCTAAAGTCATTATAGATGAAAAACTACCAGCTAATACCGCTCTTAAACTCTGAAATTGATCAACTGCAGTATTACTCAAACCATATAAAGGTATTTGACATAAAAAGAAATACAGTATTAAAATAATACCCGTCCATTTGATCTTATCTTTAAATCCTTGCCTATAAGTTGGTGACTTAACCTGAGGTATCAGTGCAAATAAAGGCTTAAACTTTTCCAAAAACATTTTTTCTCCACATTAATCCAAAAATATATAATATAAGATTTATAAGTATATTAAAAAATGAATTATTCTAATAATATAGCTTCTCCTCCAGCTTCCTGAATTTTCACTTGAGCTGATTTTGAAAAAGAAGGTGATTTAATAATTAACGGTTTTAAAATCTTACCATTTCCTAGAACTTTATTATAGCCTAAACTAGTAACATCAATAACAATTGAATCTCCTTGTTTAGATGCTGTACCGTCATGTAAGAGTTTATCAGAATGAAGATCTAAATAATCTAAATTAACAGTACTAACTTGTTTAACAGTTGATTTATTTCTTTTAAAACCATATTTTCCATAATGTTTAGGGTCAAATTTAACAATCCAAGACCAATGGTGCTTTTTACCACCAGCTTGACCTCTACCTCCTTTATGGCCTGCACCTCTTCTTTTTTTAGTGCATCCGCCACCATTAGACCTTGAACCTCTTAATTTATTAATTTTTCGTTTAATTCTAATCATATTTTCACCAATTAAGCCATTTTCTTTAAAAGATTATTGATAGCATCTCCTCTGAAACCAGCAGATCCACCTTCATTAAAGGAATACCTAATTCCTTCATAACCTTTTCTTGGAGGATGTAATCTAAAAATTGGTTTCATATCAATATCTTCAGCTTTAATTTCAGAATTTAACAAAGCATTAGCTAATTCTTTAACGGATGAATAATTAGTACTTTCTTTAATATATTCATCAGTAATTTTTACATTGCCTGGCAATCTTCCTCTTTTGTGTATTAAATCAATTAATACTTCAGGAGTAATTTCACCCCAAGTGATGTAATCTTTTGCTTTTTGAAGCATTCCTCTGTAACTAGGATTGTCTTTAATCAAAACTCCATGATTTATTCTATTGAGTCTTAGCTTCTCTAAAGTATCAGCAATATCTCTTTTTACACCTGTAGTTCCTCTAACTCTAACTACGAAAAACATTTAAATCCTCCTTTTATGAAAATGCAAGCTGATTTTTAAGTGATTTATCAGTTGATTTAAACTTGTTTAAATTCTTTAATGCTTCAAAAGTAGCATTAGCAAAGTTCACAGTTGTTTGAGTTTGGCCCATTGTTTGAGACCATAAATCTTGAATACCTGCAAGTTTCATAATAGTTTTACCAACATTCCCTATTGCAAGACCCACACCAGCAGGAGCAGGTATTAAAGTAACTTTCACACTACCAGTCTTCCCATCCACTTTAAAAGGAACAGTATGATGTCTACCACATACACATCCCCAATCTCCACAACCCCTTTTAACTTTAATAATGTTATATTTCGCATTATCAACAGCTTTTCGGATTGCTGGACCTACTTCTTTAGCTTTACCTTGACCTAATCCAACATAACCTTCTTTATTACCGACTGCAACAACTACTCGGAAATTAACCTTTCTTCCTGATTTGTGCATTCTTTGAACAAGGTTAACATCCATGACCTCTTCTTCTAAATTTGGAAGTAAAGCATCTATAACACCTAATTCCATTATTGGAAGACCTTTTTCAAAAATTTCATCAATATCAGTTATGATTCCATCTTTAACTAAATTTCCAAGTTTTGTTTTAGGTATCCAATTTTCTTTATTATCAAAACTCATAATCTAAACTCCTATAATTAAAATTCCTCATCAATCCGGGATTTAATTTCATTAAAATGTTTTGGTAAATCTGTAGGTTTTAATCCTCTTTCTAGGTATTTTGAGAATTTCTTCTTTAAATCATCCTCACCTAAACTTTCAGCATAATCAGAAATATGTTTACCAGAGATTCTATAATCATCAAGTAAAATACTTTCACTGTGTGGAACATTTAATCCTGCATCAATAGCTCCGTTAAGTGCTGCAAAAACTCTTGAACCTTTTATTGGTTGCTTTAAACCTATGTCTAAAATTGCTTCAGTAATTCCAGCATTAAGTGCTTTTTTACCACATATATATCCAGTTAGATAAGTTGCACTTGTATTTTTAGTTCCTCCAAGCCATCCTAACTTTTGTAATTCTTTAGTATGGGCAGAAATAACAGTTTCATCCCCATCAGAACCTATAAAAACTATTTGTGCTATTACATTACCATTAGAAATCCTAACTACTAACCTATATTTATCTAAATCTATTAATTTTATTCTTGTAGCATAATCAGTTTTTCCTTCTCTTCTTCTTTTAAATGGTACTTTATATCTTGATCCCTGTGCCAAAATAATTCCTCCTATTTAATCAAATCATGATCCTTAGCATAAGTCTTCATGTAAGATTTACTCCTAAATGCTCCACCTTTAGCCATCCTATATAATTTACGATAGGTAGTAGAATTAATTTCTTCTGACTCGCGCATTGATTTAAGATCTCTTCTTAAAGCCCTGATAGTAGTCATCCATGCTTTCTTTTTAGGATTACGGGCATTTTTTGCTCCTTTTATACTACCTCTCCCCTTTCTTCGCCCTTTTTTCTTTTGAATAGCTAATTTTTTAGATCTGTAACTACTAATCCCTTTTTTAGGTTTAGCTTTTATAACATTTGAAAGTATTAACTTATTAACATCCTCTCGTGTAATAGCTTCGGATACTACTTCCAATTTATCTGGGTTAATCCATACCCTATTAACCCCGACTTTAAGTATGCTTGCAGCTAATCTTTTTTGAGTTGTGAGATTCACGATAATCCCTCCTTTAATATAAATATATAATGATATACTATTAAACTGAATAAATTCTAATAAATTTAAATAAAGTAAGTAATAAACAATGATTCTTAAATAATATTAAATTAAATAATGAGCATTAATATATTGTAAATTATTCTTAAATTATTTATCACTAAGCTTTAATTTTATTAGTCTTTAGGTTATTATTTGTTTCTTAATTTATTTAGTTAATATTCAGTCATGATTATATAACTAATCTAAGATACTAATAAATACCATATTATTTAATTTATTATAAATAAAAATTATTTTAAAATTTCTTAATATCATATAAAACAAGCCATAATTTTTTTACTGTTTATTTATGACTTATTAAATCAACAAACTAATTAAGTCATGACTTTATATCATCTTCAAAATCATCAGTTTCTAATGTGTCAAGATCTGATTTTATTAGTCGTTTGTTTAGTATTTTAATACCTAACTTAGATGCTTTTTCTATAATTATTAATCTCTTTTTATTACCAATTGAAGCACTGATTCTTGCAGCTTCATTAGACGGATCTAATTTTTCTAAATCAGCAATATTGTAAATAAGTATATCTTTAAAGCCAGATGGATGAAGATATTTTGTTAATCTATTAGAGCCATATCCAATAGCAGGCATTGCAGGTTTTCCAGCTTCATATCTTCTCATTTTACTGGTTTTTCCTCTCGGTCTTCTCCATTTTTCACCGAGTTTTTTATACCTTGCATACTCTTGTCTTTTAAATTTTTTGCTCATTTATATCACCATTATTTTTTATCTACAAGATATATACCATCTTGGAAAACACGAGGATCTTTCCCTTTAATTTTAGTGGCTTGCTCTAGATTAGCCATAGTTTGACCAACTTCTTCTTTATTGATGCCAGATACTATTACTTCATCCCCTTTAACATCAACTTTAGCAGAACCAATAATCTTAGCATTTCTTGGGCTTCTTTCACCAATGAAATTTTCAATTGTTACCTTATTCTCCTCAACCTTAAGAGTCATGGGAAAATGAGCAAAAACAATTTTCATATGATATGTAAATCCATTGGTTACCCCAAGTATCATATTTGATAAATGTGCTTTGGTTGTACCAATCAGGGATTTATCTTTTCTTTTAGGAAAACGAGTCACCAAAGATAAAATATCGTCATTTTTATCAATGCTAACATTGGGATAAGTAAATTCTCTTGATACTTCCCCTTTAGGTCCTTTAATATTTATGTTGGTATCTTTTAATGTAACTTCAACATCTTCAGGAATTGAAACTTCTTCTTTAATAACAGTTGCTAATACCATTTTTATCACCTAATACATATAAGCTAGTAATCGACCGCCAATTCCTTTTTCTTTAGCTTCTGAATGAGTCATTATACCTTCAGGAGTGGTAACAATTAATATACCAAAATTTTTTGCTGGTAAAAATCTCTTTTCAAATTTTTCAAATTCATCTTTTTTCACAGAATGACGAGGTTTGATAACACCACAATGATTGATATTACCTCCTAATTCAACTAAGAATTTTCCTGCCTTTCCATCATCAACATATTCAAACTCACCAATATAATTCTCATTTTTCATTGTAGTTAACACCCGTCCAATAAGCTTAGAAGCTGGAACAATGGTAGCTGAGTTATTTACTTGTAATTCATTATTTCTAATATTTGTAAGAGCATTGGCAAGTGAATCCATAAGAGTCATTAACACACCTCTAGTTATATTTTTTAAATCCTATTTTGGAAGCAATTTCTCTAAAACATTGCCTACATAACATAAGATTATATCTTCTTATCATTGCAGAGTGATCTCCACATCTGCTACATTTTCTTGCTGCTTTCCCGTATTTTCTTGGCAAATTTATCACCTTTAAAATTTTCATTTATTTTATATGTAATCATGAAAAATTTATTCAATATTAACCTGAAAATTATTTTCCATAAATTTAATAGTTTGATCTTTTTTAACCCTATGTCTATTAGGAATCTTTTTTTCCTGTATTTTTCTATGCTTAATTCTATAACCTGGCTTTTCAAAAGTAATATTAACATTAATCCCAAAAATTCCTATATCTGGATCATATCTAATTCCTGGCATATCAATATGTTCTTCTATTCCAAAAGAAAGATTTCCTTGTGCATCAAATTGAGTTTTTCTTATATTACTTCCAATACCATCTAAAACTAATTTAATTGCATCATTTGCCTTTTTTCCTCGAAGAGTCACTTTACATGCAATAGGTTGGTGCTTTCTAATACCAAATTCAGGATTTGTAACTTTAGAAAATGTTCTAACAGGTTTCTGTCCTGTTAAAGTTTCCAGTAAATTAATTGCTTTAGATAATCTATCTCCAGATTCACCAACACCAATATTTAATGTTGTCTTTGATATTTTGACATTTTCCATCGGATTCATCTAATTTCCTCCAGGAAGTGAAATTACAGGGCTATCTTTACCTATAACAAACACATAATCTCTTAAAGTTAAAAATTCTTTTTTCTTGTCATTTTCAACTACAACTGTATTTTTATTAGAAGATTTATTAATTATGATATCTTTAATAATTCCAATTTCTCCAGTATGTTTACCAGAGGTTACTAAAACTGTTGCTCCTTCTTCAAATTTGTAAACTTCTTGAATCTCTTGTTCAGGAATTTGCAATTTAACAACATCATCAACATTTACATTTTCATCAGAATTTATATTTCTACCATCATGTAAGTTAATTTGCTTTAAACCTTTTTTTAGAATAGTTTTATTAAGAACTTTAGCTATTTTAAAACTTGCATTTTCACTAACAATAGGATGAAGAGTTAATCTACCTTTTAAATCAGGGAGAACCCTATAAACATCTTCAGTTTTTGGAATCTGAATTATATCCATAAAGCCAACAGGGAATTTATAATCCTTAATAACTCTTCCATCTACTAAAATATTGCCCGTATTAATAATTCTTTTAGCTTCTCTTGCATTGTCTGATAATTTTAATACATCTCTCATAACAAATAATAAAGATAAGGAATTTTGGATAGAATGAGATCCTGGAGATGGTTTAACAACCCATTTTTTTTCTTTTCTATGAAGAGACCAATTTTTTGGTGCCTTAAATCTTTTTAAATGTTTTCTTGAACCCATATTTGCCATATCATGACTTCCTATCTATAATTTTAATTCTAAAATCATCTTTCATATCTACACTAACAATCACGAGATTTGAAGGATGTACTGGGAAAAATGTATCAGTACCATCAGTTTTAGCTTTAGTAACTCCTTCAATTATAACACTATAATTATTATAATTTACTTTTTGTACTTTCCCTTTGTCACCTTTATAATCACCTCGAACTACTTCAACTGTGTCTCCTGATTTTACAGGCAAAGATCTTCTACTATAATCATCTTGAAGATCTTTACTTAAATTAACACTAATTCTTCTTTTTCGATTGTGTAAAGATTCATTAAAAAGAGCTTTTCTTTGTTTTCTTGGTTGTTTTGACATATTAATTCACCTTAAACTAAAATACTTGCAACACTACCAACACTTGACCATCTATCAGCAGCTTCTTTAGCTACAGGACCCCTTATTTCAGAGCCTTTAAGAACACCTTCAGGAGTTATAATAACCGCAGCATTATCTTCAAATTTTATTCGTATTCCATCTGCACGTTTATATTCTTTTTTTTGTCTTACAATTACCGCATTAACTATTTCACGTCTCATGTCAGCAGTTCCTTTCTTAACGGAGGCTACAATGAGATCTCCAACACCAGCTACAGCAAGACGCCTACGAACCCCTTTATATCCTTTTACTGCTATAATTTCAATTTCACGAGCCCCAGTATTATCAACACAGTGAAGATTGGCTCCTATCGGTAAAGATTTAGATATATTTGATTTGATTGGCTTCATTTATTCATCTCCTTTAACTTCAACTAAAACAAAATGTTTTGTTTTACTTAAAGGTTTGCATTCTGCAACTTTTACAGAATCTCCTACATCAACATCCAAGCAATCTGGCTTATGGACACTAAGTTTAGATTTTCTCTTTTCATATCTTTCATATTTCTTAATAAATTTATAATAACTTCTTTCTATAGTAATTGTCCTATCTGCCTTATTACTAACAACTATGCCTTCAATTACTTGTCCTCTAACAGGTAAAGCACCATGAAATGGACAATTAGGATCATTACATACATTTTCTGGTTCTGGAACATCTAATCCTATCATTTTATCACCAGCTATATTTTTTTAAATTTTTTTTTAATTCTATCTTCTGGAGAGCTAAGTAAAATTTTTCCTTCAATTTCAACCCACTTACCATTCGGAATCTTAAAATGAAAAATAGAATTTTTCTTAGGAATCATTTTTTGACTAAAACTTAAATTGTGATCTTTTAATTCAGCACCACATAGATCAATAGATAAAGTTTTTTTTGTCTCATCCACAACATTTCCACATAACCCAATTAATGATTTATTAGAGCTATTTACAACTTCAAGATATAATCCAATTAACTCATGACGAAATATATTATTTGTAAGTATCATAATAATCAAAAAAAAGTTTAATATTAATCTTTTTACAAACTTTTATTTTCTTTTATTGAATTTTCTATTTGACTCTTTAATCTCAATTGTATCGGATGAAAATCCCATATCAGATAATATTTTTTTAACCTTACTCTTATGATCTCCTTGAAGTTCAATTTGGCCTTTTTTAGCTGTTCCACCACATGCACAACGAGCTTTAAGTTCTTTAGTAAGATCTTTTACATCAATATCATGTTCATCAATACCTTCTACAATAGTCATGAGCTTTCCAAAACGTCTTCTCACAGTATAGACTTTAACAGTTTGAACTTCTCTTGCAATTTCTTGGCAAACACAAAGTTCTTCTGGAAGACCACAAACATCACAAATTTTCATTTATCTCTCCTTCTGTTTTTGGCTCAAAATTGTAATAACACGAGCTATAGTTCTTTTTAATTCTCTTATTTTGCCAGGATTATCATTAACTCCACTTGCAGAACTTTTGGAGATATTTTTGGACAATTCTTTTTTAAGTTCATTTAATTTATCTTGGATATCATCAACATCCATTTCCCAAATATCTTTACTTCTTAAAATTGCCATTTAGCACACCTTTATTGATTTTAGTATAAGTTAATATTTTATTAATTATTTGATTTATCTAAGTCTACAAGTTCTTCAACTTCTTCAGTATCTTTAATATCTTCTATTTCCTCAAGATTTTCATCATCTAAATCTACAAGTTCTTCAACTTCTTCAATACTATCAATATCTTCATCAAGACCTTCATCCTTAGATAATTTTGGATCATCAGCGACTTTTTCTTCTTCAATTTTAGGAGCTAAGATATCAACTTTATCTGGTAAATCTACACCTGGGGGCATTATTCTAACAAATATTCCTAAAACTCCTGGTTTTAATTGGACGGTTGAAAAACCTTCTTTAACAAATCTAGTTGCAGGCTCACCACATTTTTTTATGTATCCGTCGACAAATTTAGCTGTTGCTGATCTTGAACCTCTTATTTTACCAGAAATAGTAACTTCTACACCTTGTGCACCAGCTCCCATTATTCTACGTAATGTTGAATAAGCGACTCTTCTAAAGTGCATACCTCTTTGCAACATAGATGCAATTTTATGAGCCATGATTTTTGGATTAAGTTCTGGAACATCAACTTCTTTAACTTCAACTTGAGGATTATCAAGCTTAAAATCATCTTTTAAAGTTTGAGTAATTCCACGAACAGTTTTTCCTCCTCTTCCAATCACCATACCAGGTCTTTCTGCAAAAACTATAATCATTGTACCGAGAGGATTGACTTGAACACTCATTCCACCATATCCAGCTCTTTCAAGCTTATTTTCCAAATATTCTTCAATTTTGGTTCTTCTAAGACCTTCTGTAACAAAATCTTTCTCAATCATTTTGTAACTCCTTTAAAACCACTTGGATATGGGTTGATGTCATATTAGAAGGAGTTGATCTTCCAAAAGCTCTTGGAATAAAACCTCTAAAGACAATTCCTCTATGGCTTGAGATATGTTCAATTAATAAATTTTCTGTATCTAAACCTTTATATTCAGCATTTGCTTCTGCATTTTCTAAAACTTTCAATATTGCCTTAGAAGCTTTAATAGGATATCTACCAGTTGGCCATCCTTTTAATCCTTTTCTATGTCCAACTTTTTTATTATGTCTTTTAAATGGAATTGGTTTCTTCATATTAATAACTTTATCTAAATAATCTCTAGCACTATCAAGTTTCATTCCTCTTATTTCTCTACAAATCTCAATAGAATGTTTAGGAGAAATTTTGAGGGTTTTACCCATCGCACGAGCTGTTTTAGAATTATCAGCTCCATTGTAAACATATTTATTTCCCATAATTTAATCTCCTATTTAAGAGGCACAAACATTGAAGACCTTGTAGCTCCCATACCAGGATCTCCGTGCTGAACTTTTTGTCTTGTAGGTGCAAATTCTCCAAAATATGAACCTATCATCTCTGAAGTAAATGTAACTTGAACAAATTCTTTGCCATTATATATTCCAAAAGTAGTACCCACCATTTCTGGAAGTACGATCATATCTCTACAATGGGTTTTTATAACCACAGGTTTTCCACCTTTTGTCTTATTATTTTTCTCGTTTAATTTTCTCATTTTATCAAGCACAATTTGTTGCCTTGGTAAAAATCCTCTTTTTAAAGATCTTCTCTGTCTTGCAGGTAATAATTTACCTAATTCTTCCAAAGACAATTTTTGAAGTTCTTTTAATGTATGTCCATGATAATTAAATTCTTTCTTTGCCAATAAGTCACCTCCTAATTATTATCTCCTTTTTCCAGTCCGTTTAGCTGCAATAGATCCTACTTTTCTTCCTGGTGGTGCATGTCTTGAAATAGTCGTTGGTCGTCCAGGATGCTGCCTATTTCCTCCCCCATGAGGATGGTCAACCGCATTCATAGCTACACCTCTAACAGTCATAGATCGTTTGCCTTTCGCTTTAAATGCATGCCATCTTGTTCCTGCTTTAAGGAATGGCTTTTCTTTTCTTCCTCCACCAGCAACTACACCGATAGTAGCTCTACAGTTAAGATTTAAGGATTTTAATTCTCCTGAAGGTAGTTCAACAACTGCCTTTTCAGAATCTAAAGTAATTAAAGAAGCATAATTTCCTGAAGACTTAACAAATCGTCCTCCATCTCCAGGTCTATTTTCAATATTATATATTGGAGTTCCTTCTGGAATTTTACCCAAAGGTAAGGTATTACCTAAGTTTATTGAAGCTAAAGCACCACATTCTATATCATCATCAACTTGGATACTTTCAGGGGCTAATATATATTTTCTTTCCCCATTTTTAAATTTAACGTCTGCAATTGGTGCATTTCTTCCAGGATCATGAACTATATCCACAATTTTACCTTCTAAAACACTTTCTTTTTCTATTTCATCTTGTATTCTATATCTTATCTTAGCTTTAAACCTATGAGAGGCACTACGATATTTAGGTGTTCCTCTACCTCTCCTTTGGTGTATTAAACGTTTTCCCATAAAAAATCCTCCAATTAGAATATTCCAATTCTAATAGCAATATCATCAGCTTTACCTGCTTGTGAGAGTTTAATAGAAGCAATTTTTAAACCTTTATGGTTTATATGTGTATTGACTCTTTCAACATCTTCTTCAAACAAATGTTCAAAAGCTTTTTTAATCTCACTTTTATTGCTTTCTCTTAAAACAACAAACGAAATCTCATTATTTTGATCAACTTGATTTGTTGTTTTTTCACTAACATGAGGTCTAACAATCACTGAATATGAATCCATAAATTCACCATATAATTATTTTTTATTATTATTATATTATACTTATTATTATTTTTAGTATTATTATCTTTGATTTATTAATCTTATTGGAATAAACCACCTAATTTCTCTACAGCAGAAGTTGTGAATACAGTTAATCTTCCAGGTTGAGTTCCGGGTGCGAGTAATTCAGCATTTAAATTTTGAGCAGATACTATATCAAGACCAGCATGGTTTCTTCCACCCAATCCTATACCTTTATCCTCAGCTACGACAATTAGTGGACCTTTAGGAGTTCTGTATTTTCTTCCTCTCATTTTACCCTTACCAGCTTTAATATGTCTTCCTTTTTTGGCCCGTTCTATATCATCATAAATGCCTAAGTTCTGGAATACTCTACGAGTTTCTTTAGTTTTCCTAATAGTAGCTAATTCATCTTCAACAATTAAAGGTACTTCTGCTACATTATCTAATTTATGACATCTATTTTTAACAGCCTCTGAATTTAAAGTTGCTGCAATAGCTGATCTTATAGCAAATCTTCTTTCTTTAATGTTGATTTTCTCATGATAATTTTTCTGAGGTCTTGGTGGATGTGCTTTTCTACCACCTACAGTATGAGCAACAAATGCTGCCCTTGAACCATTTTTTATCCTAGGAACCTTAGCAGCTCCTCTACCAGAACCCCAAGACTTAGCGGATGTTCTTTTTCCCGCCATAGGATCAGGACCCCATGGTTGTACTCTTGCTGTTTGTGAAGAAATAACCGCTCTTTTTATAAGATCTGGTCTAAATTCTTCCTCAAAAATATCAGGTAAATCAATTTCTCCTTTAACCTTTCCTTCAATTGAATAAACATTAACTTTCATATCAATCACTTTTTTATGAATTAGACACCTTGTTTAGATTTTGTACTAATATAATTTATTTGAGGTGCTTCATTTGATTTACCTTTATTTCTTATACCTTCTCTTAGAATAACTAATCTTTTAGTTGATCCTGGAAGTGATCCTTTAACTAATATAAAATCATTTTTAAGAAGCCCATATTTAAGAAATCCTCCATCGGGATTAACTTCATCCACTTGAGAAACATCCCCGATTTTTAGGATTTTCTTATTATATTCAGTTCTTTTATGATAACCCATCTGACCTGCTTGTGCAACTGTCCACATAGTTCTTGAAGGAGACCATGGACCTATAGAACCAACATGTCTTCCTTTACTACTTCTGGCAGCTTTTCCATATTGAATTCTAACTCCAAATCTCTTAACAGGTCCTTGAAATCCTTTACCTTTTGTAACAGCTATTGAATCGACAACTTGTCCTTGTGAGAAAACATCGGATGCTTTAACTTCTTTACCTAATAATTCAAGACCAGTTGTTAATTTCTCTTCGACATTCTTTCCACCGATTCCACACTCGAATATTTCAGGTTTCTTTTTAGGTAAGCTTGTTAACTTAGGATTAGTATGAACTAAAAGTTTTATTTCTACTATATCATCTGATAAGTCATTAATTCTTTTAATTGCATCAGATTTTTTGTAAGTTTTAGGAAGTGATATCTTCCTTGAAAGCGTTTCATCTAAATTATCATCCCATACTTCAGTGATAACCTCTAACCCTTTAGTATTTCTTTGATAAGCTTTTACACCCATTACTACCATAGGTGGTGCTTCTAAAACAGTTACTGCAGTAACAATTTCCATTCCTTCTGTAGGTGAATTCTTTTCATTGTCCACTAAAATCAAATGAGTCATACCTACTTTATATCCAGCAAAACCCAAAAGTTTTGGCTGGTCTTTTTGAGGCCATGACTTAATTCTTGGTGTCTCTTTAGCTGCTCTTTTTCTTGGACTAAAAGCAACTGATCCCTTTCTTGGTTGATGATGTCTTGTCATTTTATTTTACCCCCTTTTATTTTAAAAAACATCACTTTACTTATAAATTAATTATATTGTATTTATTAATCAGCATTTATATTGATTATAGATTTAATAATATAATTTAATTTCTAAACATGCCTTAAAAATATAAGCTTAATTTATTTTTAATAATATCAAATTTAATATTTTTAATTTGAATTATAATTTTAGGATATAATATTTTAGATTATTATTTGATATATAGTATTACTTTAATTTTAAAATAATTTTAAATTAAAGAAAATTTATTTTAATAATTAATATTAAAATCTAAAAAAATCGATTTACATAATAAAATAATAATTTATAAATAAATATATATAAACCTATCTAATTTTATGAATCATATTTTTATAGTTTAATATATTACAAGCCTTTTATTTTATTATGAATATTTTTTACTACAAATCTTATTTATAATTAATTACTACTCAATATAAAACGCTACTTACCACAAAAAACATTTATTTATTCTAATTATCCATTATAAATCATATTGAAAATAGCTAATGTTGAAATTAAGGCTTCTTCGGTTCTAACAGTTTCTGTTCCTTGATTTGGAATAGAATTTAGCTTAATTATATTTGGTGAAGAACTTTCAATGCTTTTAAATATATCTTCAGAAATTCCATGGTATGGACTTCCAAATAATATAGCTACATTCTCATGATTTTTAATTTCAGAACTTAACTCATTGAAAATAAACCGTATATCAGAACCATATCTTGTAGTGACTATGACAAAATCAAAATTAACTGATTTTAAACTATTTTTAAGAGTTTCTTGATTATATAAAGTTTTATATCCCCAATATATATCATCTGGTTCATCAGGTATAACAATTACTTCTTTAGCTATCTTTGTCACTTTAAAGCTAAAAACTTTATTAACTGTGAGTTGATCCTTACAAAAAGCTAAGTCTTTCATTCCAATATCTACAAATGTTCCTTTTTTATTTCTCTTAACAGTGAATCCTTGCCTATAATCTCCTAATTCAGCTTCATCAACTGGATGATTTGGAGTTCTAAGAGGAGGAAGTATTCCTACATACTTAAGATCAGATTGAATAGGATAAACACTTTTTCTAAGATATTGAGGTGTATCCATGTATTTTAGGAGTTTAGAGATAAAATTTCCATCCGAAAAATTTCTATCAATGTCATTATGGGTATCAAATTGATTTTTAGTAGTATCTCTATAAATAACAACTTGATTGACATTAAAAACTGCCAAAGCTCTTCCAATAATTCCTACTTTAGAAGTTTTAAGTTTTAAATCCTTAGTTTCAGATAAAAATGAATCAGGTAAAAAAACAGTTAAGCCTACATTGTACATTTAAAAAAATATGTATTTATTCATATATAAACTATTACTATTTTATAATAAATGAAAGTATTATAATAATATTTAATATAATCGAAATAAGATTTAATATTATTAATATTCATTTAACAAGCAATTCAAATAGCACTAAAAGCACAAAATACTAAATTAATAGTAAGAATAACTAAAAATAGTGAAACTGGGATAAGCAAATACAAACAAGTATTATATCAATTATAATACTGGTAGATTCAAATCCCATTAATATAAGTTCCCTCCAATTAGAGAATTAATTATTTAAATGAACTGAACTACAAATTGTGCTTTGTATCTCATTAATATTAATTAAGTAAAATTAGTAAAGATTTTTATATTAAAACTTTTCAAAGAATTTAATAAGTTATTTTTATTTCATTAAAATTTTTAAAAAAATTAAAATTACTTATTATAATATCAAATAAAAAGATATTAAATTTTTAAGTATTTAAATGTTTACTATCAAAAAACAAGTCACTTAAATTTATATATCTAATTTTTCATCAATAAATATATTGAAAAAATTAGTTTAAATAATGATTAAGATGATATTAAATTAGATTCAGATTAAATTTCTATTTTCAACTCTTAAAACAATAATTTGAATATTCTTACTCTGCATTTTATGAAAGTCATAGATTTTAGGTATTGGAAAATCATAGTAAAATTTATGGGTGATTTTTCCATTATAACTTTTAAAATAGCTATCTAAAAAGTTTTCAGTTTTTGCCATATGAAAAGAATAAACAACAGGAGATAACAGCATAGCAACTTGAATAAAAATTCTATCAGAAGATCTTTTACCCTTAAATTGAGATCCAAATGGGGGATTTTGAATAACTGTATCAACAGGATTAAATATTTCTTTAAAAATATCTTTATTTAAATTTTCATTTGAAAGATCAGTAAAAGAATACAAATCTTCATTTAAAAAGTTATAGTTAGCTAATTCCATTGATTTAGCAGTTTTAATAGCTAAATCTATAGATTCTTTATCAATTTCAACACCAATAGAATATTTTGCACCCAACAATAAAGAACCAATAGTAAAAATGCCTGTACCAGATCCTAAGTCAAGAATATTTTTCTTATCAATATCACCTAAAATATAAGCATTCCATAAAATATCAGCAGCTATTGTTGCTGGAGTAGAATACTGTTCTAATTCAACTTTTGGATTAGGGTGTTTTGGGATTGATTCAATTTTAACCTCAAGGCTTTTTTTACTTTTAAGTTTAGACATGATATTTTCCAATTTTTTTAAAAATATTGCTTTAGAAAATGAACTATAAATAATATCCTATAAATTTAGTATTACTTATTTATATTTTTAGCAGAAAAATGAATCAACAATATTAAAACACCCATTTTTACAAGATAAAATAAAAATTACTAAAAGCCACTACCAAAAATCAGTAGTATGAAGTTCTTGCCTCATGGAAATTTTCCACCAGTAAAAATGATTATAATTGGAATATTTCTATTAATTTATCTTCAAGTAATTATTAATTATAATAACGGTGCTTAAAATCTATATCATTTCCAAATTTTCTGTTTAATCTTTTTATCTTGGGGATTTTGTTGTTTCTAATTTATTTAATAGTTTTAAATCTCTTTTCAATTCTTTTGCTCATGTGTTGGAGAAACAAACTTTAGCCCGATTAATTGTTTTAGAGATGTTTTATCAATCCTGAGTACTTTTAAATTGTTCAATTCGTAGCATATTACCAAAATTTAAAAAAAATAAAGATAAAATGATAGTAATGTTCTTAAAAATACTAGAATTAAAAATTTAACTTATAATTAAACTTCAAAAGTGATTATATAATTTAAATTGCTTTTGATTCAATTAAATAGTTTCATGAAATGATTTAATCCTTTTAAATCTGATGGGGTTAATAATTTTTTAAAAAAGAGTAATGTTAATATTATTAAAATAATATA
>JAITXE010000075.1 GCA_031284925.1 Methanobrevibacter sp. | reverse complement strand
TTAGCCCGAGAATTAATTTCAGAAAACTGTGATAAACCAGTCCAAGTTTTTACAGATGTTATTTATAGCATATATTTTGACTTAATAAACCAGGAAATTGCATAAAGATCATCAATAGGCAAATCACTCTGAAAAAGAATATGCTAATGGTATATGAACCAATGTCTTTTAAGGGATAAATCTGATTTTCAGAATCGAAAACCCCGCCACTTTTTACAGTGCCTATATCATTAATTTGATTTAATTCTTTTTTTTAAGTATATTTTCTATTTCATTTAATTTCTAAATATTTTATAAATAAAAAATTTTTAGTTAAATTATATTCTTTTTTGATTTTAAAAATTTCTTCAGGAATATTTGAGAATATATGAATAAAATTAAAGCTCCGACAATAGTTCCAACAACTAATCCTATCCACACACCATTTTCATCCATTTTTAACACTATACTGAAGAGATAAGCAAAAATTATGATTAAAAGCGACTCTCTAATGAATGTCAATATTAAAGAATCAAAACCTCTGCCTAATCCTTGAAACATAGATGCTATAACTGAACCTACAGGTAAAAATAAAACAAAAAAACATGCAATTCTTAAAAATGTGACCATTTCATCAAAAAAGATGGGAGCTTGATTAGAGTATGAAAATATGAATGCTATTTGATTAGCAAATATGAAAATAGAAATTGAAATAATGAGAGCCATTAAAGTTTCAATCTTTATAACATAATCTCTCACTATTAAAAAATTATGGAATTTTTCTTTTCCATAAGATACACCAATCACAGGCACTACAGATAAAGAAATTGCCATTAATGGAACAGAAGCAAACAAAACAAGTCTCCAACCAGCAGAGTAAACAGCAACAGCTTGAACTCCTGAAACTATAATTAAAAGTGTATTGAAAACAGTCGTTACCATTGCAAATATAAAAAATTCTGCTCCTGTTGGTAATCCAACATGCAATAACCGTTTTATTATCTTTTTATTAAAATTAAAAAATTTATAGGAAAGTTTAATATATGTCTCTTTTTTAAACCAAATAACTAAAATAATTGAAATAATAATCATTGATAAATTAGAAGCATAAGCTGCACCACTAATTCCAAGAGAAAAATAATATATAAACAATGGATCTAAGATTATATTTAAAATTGCGCCTAAAACCATAGCATAGGTAGTTTTTTTAACATTCCCCTCTGCTCTTAAAATCCCATAAGAACTGTTTAAGAAAACCATAAAAAGGAACCACCAATAAAAACTACACCATAGTGATATGCTAAATCTGAAACTGAAGCAGCACCTGAAAATAAAAGAAAAGGTTTTAAGATTATAATACCAATAACAGTAGTTAAAATCGAAATAATGAAAATTAATATTAAAACATGGAAAGCACTGTTATTAGCTTGAATTTTATTTTCGGCCCCAATATATCTAGATATAACAGCTGTTGCCCCAGCTCCAAGACCATTTGAAATCCCAAAATAAATTAAAAATAAAGGAGCTATAAACCCAACAGCCGCTATCGCATCTGATCCTAAACCAGCAACCCATATAACATCAATAAGATTATATGACTGCATAACAATCATTGCAATTATCATTGGTCCAGACAACTTTAAAATAGCTTTTTTAGGATCTCCAAGAAGAACTTTTACTTCTTTAGTTTTTTCATCCACCTTAATCTCTTCAACTTTTTCATTCATTGTTTTTCCCATAAATTAATCAATATATTACTATTCTAAGAATGCAGGACAAGATTAGGAGATTTCAAAATGGTTAGATTAATAGGAGATATTATAATGTGAAATTTTTTTTATTTTAAAATCAAAAATTGCTTTCTTAAAAACCAGCACTGTAAATTACATCTGTGATTTTTCCATCCTAAAAATTTATAAATACCTAAAAAAACTAATCAGAGGTATAGCAAACTTTCGAGGTCTTGAAAGAAAATAAATATCATCATTGTTATCATGTTTAAGAAATATGTTGTGTTTTATCAGCGCAAAGATAATTATTTTTTCTTATTTTCCTAAATGATTGAATTCCTATTGGTAATTTTTTTAACATGATAAAAATCCTTATATAAATCATGTTATATATTTTTCTTATACCTTGTATAAATAACTTTCTAAAATAAAATAGTGGTGGTTTTTTTTAAACTTTATTTTTTAAATTTAAATCATCTTTTTGAATGTTTATAAATTAAGTTTTTTAAAGAATATTTTTTATAAAAATTATATTGTTTTTAGAAAATCATTTCAGTAAAAATTTTAACAATCCATAAATTTATATTCTTTCATTTCTAATGATAAACAATAGCATTATTTTATTAATTTATAATTTAAAATAAGTTGTTTTAAAATATGAACTAAATATACTCATTTTAAACTATAATATTATTTTTTTTAAAAATAGAAGCCTTTCTATATTGAAAGATTAAAGTTAATATAACTTTTAAATTAATAATTTATTACCTAATTAAAAACGATTAATATGATACATAATATAAGACTTAGAGTATTCATATACTCTTATGAAGATGAACATGAAGTGTTTGAAAGTCTTAAAAATGTATTAAATTAAGTTGAATTTGAAAAAGAAATGCAAATGGATGAAACCCCCATTATCATATTAACAGGAAAAGTAAATAAAAAGAAAGATTTAAATAAATTCATAAGCAAGTTAAAAATAGATAAAAATTTTAATTTAAAAGATTTTTTATCTAAATTAGATAAAAAGATAAATGAACACAGAAATCTTTTTATAAAACTTTCAAAAGAAAGTGCTAAAATGGAGAATTTAAAATTGTTAATGGTGGAAAGACTCCATACATTTGAAAATAAAATGGGTGCATATCCTTCTAGAAAAGAAATAGCTATTCCAATTGCATAAAATTTATTTACTTAATTAATAATTAAATTAAAAAATATGATTAAAATGATGTTTTATGACTTAAATATAAGGGGAAAAGACCTTCAATCTGATTTAAAGATTATAAATGAAGCAAATCGTTTAGGTTACAATCATGTTAACTTAGTCTATGATTTAAATAATTTTAAAGACTTTGATTATAAAAAAGATTTAATCTCTGAGGTAGAAAATATCTCACAATTTAATAAAGAAAAATTAAGTATTGATTTTGCTGTGGAGATAAACCCTAAAAATCCTAATGATATTAGAAAAGGTACATCTAAATTTAAAAAAAAAGTTAAATTCATCTCTGTTTTTGGGGGAGATGTTAAGATTAATAGGATGAGTTGTGAAAGCAGACAAGTAGATATTCTCACTCGCCCTTATTTTAAACGGTATGATTGTGGGATGAATCATGTTTTAGCTAAAGAAGCCGTTGAAAATAATGTAGCTATTGAACTTTGTTTTACTGATATTTTAAAATCATACTCAAATTATAGATCAAAGATTTTATCAAACTTTAGGGATTTAATTAAATTATATATAAAGTTTAAGTTTCCATTAATTATAAGTTCAAGAGCAGAGTCCATATTTGATATTAGAAGCCCAAAAGATGTTATCAGTATTTTTAAATCACTTGGTTTAAATAATGAAGAGTTAGATGATATATTCCATAATTATCCTAAAAATATAATTGATTTTGGATATGATAAAAAGAATATAATTGTTTTAGGTGTTAAAGAAATAGAAAAATAATAATTCATTTTATATCTTGAAATTTTTTAAATTAATAAAATTTAAGAAATCATCTTATTTACAATCCAATTTATTTAAAAAAATTTATATCATATTTTATATTTATATTTCACTTTCTTTTAAATAATTTTTTCATAATCACGATATTTAGAATAAAGAAACTTATTAACTTAGTTTTTAAAAATTGCTAAAAAAGTATTACTAAGGAAACATCTATAAAGTATAAAAACTAAACATATACTTGTTAATGTAATATTTAAAAAAAGTTCACATCACGATTCTCTAAGGTTTTTCACTCATTATTACAACTCCACATTGTTAATACTTAAATAATTGAACTTATTTTGAATCTCACTATCAATTTTTCTTTTTTTTTTCTTAAATTTCCATGATTTCTATTCTAATTCTTATAAATTATCTTTAGAATTAATATCAAATTCTAATTAAAAAAATCAAGGAAAAAGTATTACTTTTCTGGCTTTGTTTAAAATTACGGTGATAAAACTTATCATCTATATGAATATTATAATAAAAATTTATGATATTAAGGCTTATTAAGAAGTTATGTCTTGTTGTATCAATTTATAGACCTTTAAGCAAAAAAGACCTTTAAGCAAAAATTTAGATATAAAGATTAATCATGTGTAATATACATTTTTATTCAATACAAATCACTGAATAAAATGTTATAATGGTAATTTATTACCTAATGAACAAAAAAGATTTATATAAGTAATAAATGTCTTGATGGGATCATCCTATTTGATAGAATTAGATTGCATCTATGAAATATAAAAGATTATTTTTGTTAATGATTTTTAACTTATCGCCATGATTTTGAACAGAGCCTATCTTACCAGTGATTAGACATATTAAAAATAATTCTAAGAAAACAAACCCAATTACTCTATATAGGTTCTACAGTTAAAAACTATGCTCATAATCGTAAAACTTTACAAATGATGCTAAAATTTACTCAATCACACACATGATTTTGCAGTGTTAAATATTATGTGAAGATGAGAATAATTTATGTGCCTGGAAAAAAATAAATAAATGCGTATGAACCACAAAAAATAATTGTGTGGAAACCTCTCCTAATGATTAATATATATATTTTAAAAGATACATTTAATTGATATTGAAATTTATTTACTTTAGAAAACTTTTTTGAAGGAAGAAAAGATTTATTTAAAAACACATGTATTTATGAAGTGGGATTGAGAAGAATAACCCAATTATTAATGAAAGTCCAGATATTTTAAAATTAGTTGAAATAATTGCTAAAGATAAAAATATTGATTTAATTGAACATGCATCTCACATAATCAAATTTGGTCAATTAATTAAAGAATTATCCAAAAAGATAAGAATAAGGTTGTTGTTTTAATCGATAAATATGATGGCACCCATACTTAAAAATCTAAACAAGATCGATATTATTAATAAAAATTGGGAGGTATTAAAAAGTTTTACAATGTTTTAAAAGAAAGTGAAAAATATCTTAAATTTGTTTTCATAACAGGGCTTAGTAAATTCACAAAAATATCAGTTTTCTCAACCTTAAATAATTTAACAGAACTTAGTTTAGATAAAGAATATTCTAATATCTGCGGTATAACTCATAAAGAACTAGAAACAATATTATCACGATCATATTCAAGTCCTGGTAGATAAAAATAGTTATAGCTATGATGGTTATAGTTGGGATGGAATAAATAAAGTTTTTAATCCTTATTCTACTCTTCGTGCTTTTGCTGGAAAAGAATTTTTAAGTTTTTGGTTTGAAAGTGGAACACCAGAATTTATAAGCGAAATATTTAAAAATAAACAAATTTCAGAAGATTACACTAAACCAATAGTTTTAAAACACAGTGATTTATGTGCCATCAATCCATTAAACATTAACCAAACAACATTACTCTTTCAAGCAGGCTATCTAACAATTGAAAAAAAAGTTTTTGAAAATAATACAATGAAATACTGTCTAAAAATACCAAATTTTGAAGTTGAAGAAGCTTTTAATGATAATTCTTACAAGAACTATATTTAGGTGAATTTCAATTATAGGAAGACATTAATAATGGGAAATGTGAGAGTTTATCTCGTAGGTTACAGTCCGATATTAGTAAGTTATCCTCTTTATTAAATCATGAGGTGCTGATATATTGGAAAAATTACGTGGTTGTTTTTTTAACATGAATGAGTGTTAGGGAATTTCAGGTGCAACATGAAAAAACCATAAAACATAGTAGAATGGATAGTGTTTTTGAAGATTTTAGAAATAATTATGTTGTTATTGTTGAGATTAGATACACAGAAGACCAAACAATAAAAGTTTTTACATTCTACATCTTTTAGTAATATTTCACTCATTTGTAATAATTTTAGTATTA
>JAITXE010000033.1 GCA_031284925.1 Methanobrevibacter sp. | reverse complement strand
AGATTTTAATCAACTATTGTTACAATTAATAATTACTTAAAGCTATATTAATAAAAATATTCCAATTCCAAACATTTTACAAGTGAAAAATTTCCAGGAGGCAAAAACTTTACACTACCTGAAATGAGACTTATCAATGAATATGGGGATTATTTTACTGGATAAATCTGAAATTCTCCGTTTTTTTTCTATTTTTTCAAATTTAAAGTTATGATGTTAGCTATTTTATTAACCAAAACATCTAACTCTTTATAATTTAAAATAATGTCATTATATTTAATTGCATTAGTTTCTATACTAGAGCTAACTAATTCATCGAAAACCCTTAAAATAAATTTATCAATATTAGCCATCATGTTAACCTTTTATTAAAATATCTATTAACTTTTTTTAGATTGATTATTTATTTAACCCTAAGCAAAGTGATAAGGTTTTTCCCATTTAAAAATCGTTATACATAGACTATTTTTTGGATGATTTTATAAATACTTGAAAGATAAAAACCCCAATATTTTTTTACATTACTTTATATTTATATATAGTAAAATTAATATAATTAAAAAATTAAATATATGATTATTTTATTTATACTTTTATTAAAATATTAAAGTATAGGATAAATATTAATAATTCATTTATTGGTTAAATACTATGTTTTAGTGATTTTAATGATAAAATGTGTATCATGTGAGCAAACTTATGATAATGATGAAATAGTTTACACTTGTAGGAAATGTGGATCAACTCTAGAAGTTGATGTTGATGTTGGTGTTTCTAAAGATGTTTTTAATGGAAGGAAGCTAGGTCTTTGGAAATATAGAGAATTTTTACCCGTTGATTATCGCAAATCTGTTTCACTCGATGAAGGAGGAACACCATTTTGTAAGTGTGATAAGATTGGAAAAGACTTAGGTATTGAACTTTATGTTAAAGTAGAAGGTTCAAATCCAACAGGTAGTTTTAAAGATAGAGGTATGAGTGTTGGTGTTACTAAAGCAATAGAACTTGGTGTAGATACTGTAGGTTGTGCATCAACAGGAAATACTTCCGCTTCTCTTGCTGCTTATGCTGCTCGTGGTGGTTTAAGATCCATAGTACTTTTACCTGCAGGTAAAGTAGCTCTTGGAAAGTTAGCACAAGCAATGTTTTATGGTGGTGAAGTTTTATCTATTAATGGAAACTTCGACCAGGCACTTGAATCAGCTACCAAATTAGCAGATGAAAAATATATTTATTTGCTTAATTCAATTAATCCATTTAGATTAGAAGGTCAAAAATCTATAGGTTTTGAAATTATTGATGAATTAGGTTGGCAATCTCCAGATAGAATTATACTTCCAGTTGGAAATGCTGGAAATATATCCTCTATATGGAAAGGAATAAGAGAATTTTATAACGCAGGTTATATTAATGAAAAACCTATTATGACTGGTATTCAAGCAACGGGTGCAAAACCTATTGTCGAAGCATTTAAAAATAAATCTTTAAAAATAAATCCTGTTAAAGATCCTGAAACTATAGCAACAGCTATTAGAATAGGTAATCCTGTTAGTTACACTAAAGCACTTAAAGCGATATATGATTCAAATGGATATGCTGATTCAGTCACTGATGAAGAGATATTAGATGCTCAAAAATTACTTGCAAGAACAGAAGGGATAGGTGTTGAACCTGCATCAGCAGCCTCAATAGCAGGTCTTAAAAAATTAGTTGAAGAGGGTGTAGTTGATAAAGGAGAGAGAGTTGTTGCAGTTGTTACAGGTCATGTTCTAAAAGATCCTGATGCAGCTATTAAAGCCTCATCAAAGCCACTTGAAGTTGAACCAGATTTCAATAAACTTAAAGCTATTATAGAAAAAAAGATAAATTAGAACTGAATATTTTTTAGGATTAAAACTCTAAAAACTTACACTGTTTATAAAAAGGAAGTATAATTTTGGATGATGAAAAATTAAGTGATGAAGAAACTAAAGAAGTAATACAAACAAAGGTAAATGAATTTCTAAAATATATAAATTTAACACTTCCAGAGAGTATGGAATTAGAATATGAAGGATTTTATAGGCGTGGTTTTTTTGTAAGTAAGAAAAGGTATGCTGTTATTGAAAATGGAAAGATAATAGCTAAGGGTTTAGAACTTGTTAGGAGAGATTGGGCACCAATTGTTAAAACAACACAACAAAATGTATTGATGGCTATTTTAAGAGATGGAAATGTTGATGAAGCAGTTGAGATAATTAAAAATGTTTTAAAAAAAATAAAGTCTGGAGATTTACCCATGGATGAGTTTGTTATTCATACTCAAATAACCAAAAAACTTAATGCTTATAAAAACATTGGCCCTCATGTTCTTGTTGCAAGAAAATTAGAAGAACAAAAACGATTAAAAGCAATAAAAGGAACTATCATACAATATGTCATTGCTAAAGGTAAAGGTTTGATAAGTGACAAGGCTGTTGCTTATGAAGATGCTGAAAATTATGAGTATGATCCTGATTACTATATTAATAATCAACTCCTCCCAGCAATATCTAGATTAATGTGGCCATTTGGTTATACAAAAGAAGATTTAATTGAATTAGGGGAAAATGAAAAACAACACACATTAGATTCTTTTTTTAACTGAAAATTAATCATTTTTCATGAGCATGGCTAACTTATTTTAATTATTTAAATTATTTTTACTTATTCAATTATTTAGAATCATCTTCTCTAATTTCAACTCTTCTTATTTTTCCACTGATTGTTTTAGGAAGTTCATTTATAAATTCGATTAAACGAGGATATTTATAAGGAGCTGTAACACTTTTAACATGTGTTTGTATTTCTTTTTTAAGTTCTTCAGATGGTTGATAATCATCAGCAAGGACAATAGTAGCTTTAATTATCTGTCCTCTCACTGGATCAGGGACTCCTGTAACTGCACACTCTATAACTGATGGGTGGGAAATTAATGCATTTTCTACTTCAAAAGGACCTATACGATATCCTGAACTTTTAATAATATCATCATTTCGTCCTACAAACCATAAATACCCATCCTCATCTTTCCAAGCAGTATCTCCACTATGATAAAACCCATTATAACATGTTTCATCTGTTTTATCTTTATCTTTATGATATCCACTAAATAGACCAGTTTGAACATTATCTATTTTAATTGATAATTCACCTTCATCTCCAATATCAACTGTTTTATTATTTTTTAATAAGACCACATCATAACCTGGAGATATTTTACCCATAGAACCTGGCTTAGGTTCCATCCAAATAAAATTTGCTACACTAATTACAGTTTCAGTTTGTCCAAAACCTTCTTTTAGTTTTAAACCAAACATATCATGAACTTTATTAAAAACTTCTGGATTTAGTGGTTCACCTGCAGTTGTAATATATTTTAAATTGGAAAAATCATATCCTGATAGGTCTTCCTTTATTAAAAATCTGTATATTGTGGGAGGGGCACAGAATGTATTTATCTTATATCTTTCAATTTTATCTATTAAATTAAGTGGATTAAATTTATCGTAATCATAAATAAAAACTCCTGTTCCAACAATCCACTGCCCATATAATCCACCCCAAACAGCTTTCATCCACCCCGTATCTGCTGATGTATGATGAATTCCATCTTCAACAGCATTATGCCAATATTTAGATGTTATAATGTGTGATAAAGGATATGTAAAATCATGTTTTACCATTTTAGGTTGTCCTGATGTACCAGATGAAAAATAAATTATCATTATATCATTATTATTTGTTGTATCAATACCTGTTGGTCTTTTAAAATCAACCCTAAATTTTTCAATGTTTTCATCAAAATTAAGCCAGTTTTCATGATGGCCTACTGTAACTTTAATAAGATCTATATTAAGCTCTTTTTCAGCTTCTTTATATGCATTTATTAAATCATTATCATCAATAGATACTACAACCTTAATATCTGCCTTTTTTATTCTATAAACCAGATCTTTTGCTTTTAACATGTGGGTAGCAGGTATTGGGATGGCACCAATTTTATGTAGTGCAAGTATAGAAAACCAGAATTCATACCTATTTTTTAAGGTTAATAGAACATTATATCCTTTTTTAATACCTATGCTCTTAAAGAAATTAGCTGTTTTGTTACTGTATTCTTTCATATCTAAGAAAGTAAATCTTTTTTCTTGATTAAAATCATCAACCCAAACAAGAGCTATTTTTTCAGGGTCTTGTTCTGCGTATATATCCACCACATCAAATGCGAAGTTAAAGTTTTCTGGGATTTGAAATCTAAAATTCTCTTTAAAATCTTCATAAGAGTCAAAATCAATCCTATTAACATAATTTTTTAATAACGATACCATCATACAGCCTCATAAAATAATAGCTAAAAATTTAACTGTTTCATTGTTTAATGCTTTCATATAATGTGGGTAATTAGAATCAAAAAATATTGAATCTCCCTCGTTTAAAGTAATCTCATTTTTATTGATATTTAACAATAAAGAGCCTTCTAATATATAATTAAATTCCTGACCTACATGACTACTTTCACTTGGTTTATCACTAGTTTTTAATGGATCTACTGTAACAATAAATGGTTCAGCTTTTTTATGAATAAATTTAGATGCTAAATTCTCATATCCATATTCTTTTCTACGATCAACAGAAGTTCCTTCCCCTTTTCGAGTAATTGTTAAAATACGCATCCTTGTCTCTTCACCCGTGATCAATAACCCCATATCCACATTGAATTTTTGAGCTATTTCATATAAAATACTTGCAGGAATATCTCTATCACCATTTTCATAATCTGAATATTTTTCTTCTGATATATTAAGTTCATTAGTCAGCTCTTCCACACCCATATCTAATATATCCCTAAATTCTTTTATTCTTCCACCAATATCTTTATTGTTCTCTTTCAAAATAACACCTTAAATAAGAATATATTAATATAATAAATAATTATATTTAAACTAATTATATATTATATTATATAAATATTATTGTTGGTGTTTATAATGTCTGATAGGTTTAAAAAAGGTATGGATATTCTTAATATCACAAATAAAGAAACTATTGAAGGTATGTTTGATGAATTAAGTGATATAGCTCCTGATTTAGGTAAATTTGTGGTTGAGTTTCCTTATTCAGAAATATATACTCGTGAAGGATTGGATTTAAAAACAAGAGAATTGATAACTGTTGCTGCATTAACAGCTATTGGTACTGCACAATTGCAATTAGAACACCATATTAATGCTGCTTTAAATGTTGATAATTCTCCAAATGAAATAGTTGAAGCCATAATACAAATGTCTGCATATGCAGGATTTCCAGCAGCAATAAATGGGATTACAGCTGCTAAAAAAGTATTTAAAGAGAAAAACTTGCTTCCTTTAAAATAGTAAAGAATGTATCTACTTTAGCAACGTCATGAGTGTTAGTGTTTTTCTTAGTGCTTGGGGACTAACAATTATCAACCAAACAAAAAATGAGACTAATGGTTTTTGAATTGGTGAAATTGATGCAAATACATTATTAAATACATTATTGTATACATTATCTAATTATAAAATAGGTGACACTACAAATACATTATTTAATAGCCCAGTTAGTTGGGATACAATTATATTCCTTGTTTTAATATTGGGTGTTTTTTCTTCAATTTTATATTATTCATTTAATAAGCAGTATCTATCTAAATCTGATAAATTTCATATCTCTAATTTAAATATCCTTAATATTATTAAGTTGTTAAAGAATAAAATATTAAATATAAACTTTTTAATCTTTGGTTTGGGCATCTTTTTATTTGAGATTATAATAGGTTTTTTACTATCTAAGATGATTGGTAAACCCATCTTCCATGTATGCGATACTTAGAGTTGTTGCAATTCCTTTATTATGGTTAAGTGTTTGTATGGCAATAAAGAGTATTTATGAAAAAAATAAACTTTTCTCTATTATTTTTATTGTCCTACTTTTATTCAGTGCTTGTGTATCTTTAGATTTTAGATATGATATAAATAATAAAAACCAAATAGTTGTAACTCATATAAATCATGATTACAGGTTAATATCAGCTGATGATCTTGTTATTGATGGTGAGTTAAGTAGTACTGGTTTAAGAGAATTAATAAAACATCATCCAGACAATAATACATATATTGAAGAACTATCTGTTTATTGGAAACCACATTTTAAGAGAGCATATATTTCCCAACATGACACGACAATATTTGAGGAAAACTTCGCTAAAAGAGTTAAAGATACCCTAACAACGGCATAAAGTATGGATTAATGGTGGAAAAAGTAATGTTTTATCTGAAATTATAACATCACTGCCAGGACTCTTAGATAATCATCGTATTACTGAATATCTAAATTGTATAGAAATATATAAATAAGTCTTTTTGATTCAAATACAAAACAAAATAATCCTCATTGATTTATATATTTAATAAAATTATATAACAACTAATTTAAGACTATTTTTAAATATAATAAAAACTAATATTAAAAACTAAAATAAATTTAAAATCTAATAAGTACCTATAAATATAAGAGATCCATTAAATCTTGCTTAAGTTAGAATAAAAATAATAATGAAACAATCATAATTAGGCTAATTTAACTAATAAAAAAATAAAAAAAAGGATTTTATTTAAATTATAAAATCCTAAATTAAAAATATTTATTCCTCAAACCATTCAAAACTACCTGATATTTCACCAGCAAGTTTATCTAAATATGGCTCTCTAAGTTTACCCCATGTATTATTACTTCCAAGATGTAGTTCTGTATATAAACTAAGAAATATAGAATTAACTCCATAAGGAACACCATAACTATCTTTATCAACACTATTCCCATC
>JAITXE010000023.1 GCA_031284925.1 Methanobrevibacter sp. | reverse complement strand
ACAGACATTGTATCACAATTTAATAATTTTAATAAAACATAAATAGAATTTTAGAAAGTAAAAAAGAATTATCTGAAGTAACAATATATGAATGAAAAATTCCTACACATATTTTTTTTTAAATGAGTTAATGAATTTTCAATTTGGAAAACCAAACTTTTACCTTGTCATTTTTTACATTGATGTATCAAAACATTTATATATATTATGTAAATTATATTTTAATAATGTCATTATTATAGATATTTAATAATGTGTTGTTTAAAATGAAATTTTTTTATTATTAACTAATCTGAAAAAGGACTTCTGTTATCATTTTTTTTAATTGATGATAGTTGAATTTCTTAAATGAGATAATTATTATATAATATGAAATATATATTATGTTGTATTTTGTAGTACATTAATATATGTTATATGCATAATTATATGATATTTTTTATTTATTTAATTTTGGGTCAAATGTTTAGCATCGCAATCCTTCTCCTTTAGATGGGGTTTCATAGTTTAATTTAATACCAATGATACATGGTAATAAGTGATGTTGAGGTATACTATGTACTGAGTTTATAAGGAGTACAAATCTATTAGCAAAAATTATATGGTATATTGGTATCAGAGATGAGCTTACGGCTAAAAGCTTTAAGAAGGATTTATTATAAATTTCAACACATAAGAATCCACCTAGCTTTAGCTGTACAGTAGTCAAAATAGAATCTAATTCTAAAACCTCTTAAGATTTAATAGTAGAAGACAAGAAGATAAAATTAAGGGAACTATTGTAAATTTAGGTGGATTTTCCTAATTGAAAAATTTATATAAATTCATCTTAAATATCTACAGTTATTATTAACTATGCTTCAAATGAATAAAAATTATTTTAAGATTGGAAAAATCCCACCACTTTTTATAATGCCTATTTTTTTTAAAATAATAAAATATTAAAGATTTAAAAAATTGTGATGATGTGATTTAATGAGTTATAATGATATTTTAATTTCAACTGCTAACTTCATTCCAGGATATAAAGTAACTGAACTTAAAGGTTTTACTTACGGTTTAACAGTACGAAGTAGAGGTGCTGGTGGAAATATAAGTGCGAGTCTTAAATCTCTTGTTGGTGGAGAGGTAGGTGCTTATAAGAAGATGATGGAAGAATCAAGGGATGAAGCAATGAATAGATTATCTCAGCATGCAAAAGAGTTAGGTGCTAATGGTATAATATCTGTTAGATTTGATTCAGATTCAATAGGACAATCTATGCAGGAAGTCATTGCTTATGGGACAGCAGTTGTGGTAGAAAAAGAATAAGATATTAATTTAAAGTAATTGAGATGTATTGTAAGTGGATTTAGTTAATAATTTTATTAATAATGTTAAAAATGTGAATTCAATGAAAATTAGTATTATCATACCAACATATAATGAAGAAGAATATCTTCCTAATCTTTTAAAAAGTATTAAATCACAGAATTTTCATTCTTATGAAATAATTGTTGCAGATGCAGACTCAATAGATTCCACAATAGATATTGCAAAATATTATGGGTGCAAAATTGTTAAAGGAGGTCTTCCTGGAGTTGGTAGGAATAATGGGGCTAAAATAGCTAAAGGTGATTTATTACTCTTTTTAGATTCTGATCTAGAGCTTACAGAAAACTATCTTGAAAATGTTTTAGATGAATTTGAGAGTAGAAATATAGGTATTGGTATTACATTAATGAGTCCAATCTCTGAGAATGTAATGGATAAAGTATATTATAATATAGCTAATTGGTTCATGATTGTTTTTGAAAAAATAAAACCCCATGGAGCAGGGTGCTATGGAATTATAACTAAAAAAGAATTGCATGATAGTTATGGGGGGTTTGATGAGTCATTAAACTTTGGAGAGGATACTGACTATATTGAAAGAATAGCCACAGATCATGTTTTTAGAGTTCTTAAAAGTGCAAAAGTCCATGTATCAACGCGTAGATTAGAAGAAGAAGGAATATATAAACTCACAAAACAGTATGCTAAAAGTACTTTAAATGATTTTAGAGAGAAAAAAACAGATTCTAAAGACTTAGATTATAATTTTGGGCATGATAAATCTTTAATTGAAGAAAATAATTTAATAAATTCAAATAATAAAAATACTGAATTTCCTAATGATAATTTAAACAATAAAAAGAAATTACATTCTGATAAAAAAACTTCAAAAAATTTTAAAAAGACGATTTTTTATGCTGTTTGTGGAGAAGGTTTAGGGCATGCTACTAGAAGTGGTGTTATAATTGAACAACTATTAAAAAAATATGATGTTTTTGTTTTCTCAAGTGATAAAGCATATAAATATCTAAATAATAAATTTGATAATGTTTTTGAAATAGGGGGTTTTAATACAGTTTATCAAGATAATACTGTAAAAAATAGAAGAACACTTTATAAAGCAATTAAAGATACACCATCAAATCTTAAAGAAAATTATGCTATTTTATATAAAAAAGCAAGGGAATTTAAACCAAATATCATAATTACAGATTTTGAAAATTACTCAAATATTTTAGCTAAAATAATCAATGTCCCTGTATTAAGTGTTGATAACATACATATGATTACTAAAACAAAGATTGATTATCCTAAACACTCTCAAAGAGAAATGTTAAAAAGTAAAGGAGTTATAAAATCTTTTCTTATAAGGCCAAAAAGATATATATTAACAAGTTTTTTTTATCCTGAGGTAAAAACACCAGAAAAAGCTGTTATTTATCCTCCAATTATTAGAGATGAAATTAGGCAACTTAAAGCAGAATATGGTGATTATATTTTTGTCTATCAAACAAGTCCAACTGATAAAAAAATAGTAAGTACATTAAAACAAGTTAATGAAACTTTTATAATATATGGATTTAATAAAGATGAAACTGATGCAAATCTAATTTATAGAGAATTTAATAATGATAAAATATTTGCTGATATGAAAGATTGCAAAGCAGTAATAACCAATGGTGGAGTTTCATTAATAACAGAAGCCATCTATCTTAAAAAACCTATATACAGCATTCCAGCAAAAGGAAATTTTGAACAACTATTAAATGGATTTTATGTTGAAAAATTAGGTTATGGAATAAAAAATAGCAATATAACTATTAAAAGCCTTGAGAATTTCTTATCTAATCTGAATATTTATCAAGAAAATCTAAAAAAAGTGAAAAACACGGATAATTCAGGAATAATTAAAGAAATAGAGAATTCAATTGAAAAATTTGCCATTTAATAATGAGTATTAGAGAAAAATAGAGATTAAGTCTAAAAAAAGAAAAAAAAATAAATTTATTATCCCCTTAGATTTGGATCAGGTATATTAACTGGTTTATTAGTTTTAATTACACTTAATTGAGCATTGGGATTCCACCAATTATAACCATATGCACTAAAACCTTGACCATATATGTCGGTATTTTTCCAATTAGCTCGATTTGAAGAAAATCTATGCCATGAATTATCCTCACCCATATAAATGTACATATCACGATGATTACTTACACCTGTATCAGACATACCTTGAGCTATTAAAGTAATATAACCATTTTGAGCACTTAAACGGTCATAAGCATAATCAGCACATGTCCAACAATCCCAATGTGGTTTACTATATATTTCTATTTCAAGTGAACGAATACCATTAGTACCAGATAAATCACCAGCATTAGTAAAACTAATACCCATAACTAGTACTATTAATAATCCAAATAATTTAAGGCAACTCAATTTAACACCTTTCCAGAGAAATACAATGTATACAATTAATAAATCCATGATAAGGTACATGAACTGTTTTTGCCTTATTTAATATTATTGAACCTAACAAAACACTCAAATTTAATATCTTAAAATACTTATTTATCTTTATAAAAATACCTCCTTCTGTATTTTATATTTTATAATTAAGTTTATTCTATTTAATAGATAATTTGTTAAGCTTTGAAAATTGAAGAGAAGACTATAATTAGTATTGACTTTATCAATAGTAATATTCCATTTATATTAAAAGATATCTTCTCTTCACCCATAAAAACACCCCCGAGTATTTTTTTATTAATTTATTTCTTATTTTATAAATAGGATTTTCAATTTTTTTAACACCCTACTCATTCTTATCATTTTACATATTAGTTAAGGTCATATATAAATTTATGTATTTGGTTTAAAAAATTTCATGAAAAATATATTCATAAATCTTTATTAAATGTATTGATTATTCAAATAATTTATTTTTTAATTAGAAAAAAATATATTAAAAGTAAAAACATTTAAATATAATAAAATAAAGAATTATTTTAATCTTTTTGAAAAAATGATGCACATGTTTTCTTAAACATTTTATTTAGAATAAGCTTGTTAAAAATTTATAAATATAATTAATTACTTATAAAATATATTAGTTTTGCAATGAATTATTTTTTTAGCTGTTATTTATTTATAAATTTAAATTATAAGTTAAATATATTTCTATAATAAATAGAAATACATAAGTATTAATATATCAATAAATATAATATACATAACAATACAATAAATATATTTAATAAGTCTAAAGATAAAAATTAATAAGTACAAATAAATTATCAATATAATAAATTAAAAGAAAATAAGGAGACGATTTAATGGCAAAGGCAAAAAGAAGAAGAGTACGTGACACATGGAAAGAAAAATCATGGTATAATATTAAAACACCAGTAGTATTTGGTGATAAGGACATTGGTGAAACTCCAGCAAGAGACCCTGACTTTCTCATTGGAAGAAGAGTGGATGTTACTATGCGAGAATTAACTGGAGATTATTCTAAACAATACATAAAACTTAGATTTGAAATTAACAATGTTGCTGGAGATCTTGCTAATACTCAATTTATTGGACATCAAATTACAACAGATTTTGTTAGAAGCATGATTAGAAGAGGTACCAGTAGAATAGATGCGCAGGTTATTATCAAAACTACAGATAATGTTAAAATAAAGCTTCATGTTTTAGCTATTACAACAAGAAGAAGTAGATCTTCCCAACAAAAAATCATGAGAGAATCAATAATTAAACATGTAAAAGCAGTATCTAAATCACGAGATTTTGAAAATATTATAGAAAGTTCTATTAATGGAAGATTAGCTTCTGAAATATATCATATAATCAAAAAAGTATATCCTCTTAAAAGAGTAGAAATCATTAAGAGTACTATTTTAGAATAATATTATTTAGTTTAAAAGATAGCTTAATTAAGTCAAATTTAGCTATTGAATAAATAAGTTTTTACAATCCTATGAATTTTATTTGTGTGGATTGTTAATTATACTTGATTTTGGTGATTATTTGGATGAAATACTAATAAATATAATTTTTATTCTAATTTTAGTTATTTTAGGATTTTTAACCTATCGTAGAAAGACTCTAGATCTTTTAGGTTCCATTTTCATGTTGGCTATGGGATTTATTATTCTTTTTAAAGCAGGTCATCCTTGGTTAATTTTAATTTTAGCTTTTCTAATTTTAAGTCTAATAGCAAGTAGATATAACAAAGATTATAAACAAAGTTTAGGGATTTATGAAAGTAAAAGAACAGCAAAAAATGTTGTTTCTAATGGTTTAATAGCTATTATAATGGCAGGATTTGGTGGTGCTGTTTTTAATGGTCAATACATTTCATTTGTTGGAGGATTTATAGGGGCTGTTGCTACAGCTACAGCTGATACATTAGCAAGTGAGGTTGGTGTTCTGCAAAAACCTCGTTTATTAACTTCTTTTAAAATTGTAGAACCTGGAACAGATGGCGCTATTTCTATTTTAGGAACAAGTGTTGCTATTATTGGAGCTGGAGTTATTGGATTTGTTTCATTCATTGTTGGAATACTTCCAGACCCATTATTTGCTATTAAAATAGCTGTTATATCTGGGATAGTTGGCTGTTTTATGGATAGTATATTTGGTGCTATTTTTGAAAGAAGAGGATGGATCAATAATGAGCATGTTAATGTATTAGGAACACTTTCTGGTTCAATAGTTGGAATTCTATTAACAATGTAAATTTAATAAAGTATATAATGGATTGATTTTAATCCCAACAGGATATTATTCAAAAAACAATTCTATGGGGAAATCACTATAACTCTTTTTTTAATAAATCTACATGATATAATTTCATGTTAAAATGGTTTATTTAAATTTAAATTCGTGATTATTATGAATGATCTAGAAAAAATAGTATATGAACATGGACTTTTAAATGCTGAAAAACATAAGGGCAAAGCTAATCCTAAAGCGATCATTGGATCTATAATGGGTAATTGTGCTGATTTGAGGTCTAAATCTAAAGAAATAGCTCAAATAGCTAATTCAATAGCTGAAGATATTAATAAAATGTCTGCTGAAGATCAGGAAAAAGAAATAGCTAAATTAGGACTTGAAATTACTCATGGAAAAAAGAATGTAGAAAAAGGATTAGCTGATTTAGTTAATGTGTCTGGAAATGTGGTTATGAGATTTGCACCAAATCCAAGTGGCCCTTTACATATTGGTCATTCAAGAGCAGTAGTAGCAAATAATCAGTACACAAAAAAATACAATGGGAAGTTAATATTAAGAATAGAAGACACAGACCCAAAAAGAATACATGGACCAGCATATAAAATGATTGAGGAAGATCTTGAATGGTTGGACTCTAAAATAGATAGTGTATATTATCAAAGTGATAGATTTCCTATTTACTATGAACATGCAGAAAAACTTATAGAACTTTCTGTAGCTTATGTTTGCACTTGTCGTGGAGAGGAATTTAAGAAGTTAAAAGATGAATCTAAACCCTGCCCATGTAGAAACTTATCCATTAAAGAAAACATGAAACTATGGAAAAAGTTACCAGAAATGGAAGTAGGTCAAGCTGTTTTAAGAATAAAAGCTGACTTAAATCATGAAAATCCAGCTATTCGAGATTGGGTAGCTATGCGTATTGTAGATGAATCACATCCACGATTTGGAAATAAATATAGGGTTTATCCGATGATGAACTTCTCAGTAGCTATTGATGACTACTTAATGGGAATAACACATGTTTTAAGAGGTAAAGATCACCTAACAAACAGTGAAAAACAGAAATATATCTATAAATATTTTGACTGGAAAATTCCTGAATTTATTCATTATGGGAGATTGAAAATGGATGATATTGCCCTTTCCACATCAAAAGCACTTTTTGGCATTGAAGATGGAACTTATGATGGATGGGATGATCCACGACTCGGAACTTTAAGAGCAATAAAAAGAAGAGGAATTCAAGCTAAATCCATAGAAGAATTAATAGATGAAATCGGAGTTAAAATATCCGATTCTACAGTTAGTTGGAAAAAGATATATGGACTTAATAGAAAAATTCTAGAGAAAATCGCAAATAGATATTTCTTTGTTTTAAATCCTATTAAAATTGAAATAGAAGGTATTGAAGAATTTTTATCTAAAAAAGAAAACTTAACAATTCAAAGACCATTACATCCAGACTTTTTAGATAGGGGAGACCGAGAACTTAGTTTTAATGGAGAAGTATACATATCAAAAGAAGATTTTAAAGATGGAATCATAAGATTAATGGATGCTATTAACATAGATATTTCCAATGCTCAAACACCCAATATTAAAACTATTTTTCACAGCGATTCTTTTAAACAAGCAAGAGAGATTAAAGCTAGAATTATTCAATGGGTTCCAACAAATGAAAATATAAATGTTGAAGTTGTAATGCCAGATAATACATCAGTTCAAGGATTATCTGAAATTTCAGTCAAAGACCTTGAAGTAGGAGAAATTGTCCAATTTGAAAGATTCGGCTTCGCGCGATTAGATAAAAAAGAAAAAGATAAATTAACCTTTTATTTTGCACATAAATGAATAGAATCATGTGTTTGCATGCCAATTTAGAATTATTAAACTTATTAAAATTATTAAAAAATATTCAAGGAATTCCAAAACACCTTTAAAAATATATTTAAGTGATTAGTTAGGAATAAAAATTTACTTAGGCATTTATTTCATGAATATTTAAGAAGCTTTTTTAAAACTGAAATATTTATTATTAAAATAGAGTGTATCTTAAAATGGATAAAGAAGAGATTAAAAAAAGACAAAATGAAATATTTGATTTAATAAAAGGTTTTTCGGACGAAAAACTTGATGATGAGTATTTGAGCTTTCAAAAAATCTTTTAATGAAACTTGGGCGAAAAAGAGAAGTTCCTTTTATAAGAGGTAGACCCGATATTTGGGATGGGGGTATAATTTATGCTATTGGGTAAATTAATTTCTTATTTGATAATTCTTCTGAACCTCATGTTTCTGCAAGTGTAATATCTGATTAGTTTAATTCAAGTAAATCCACAATATCAAGTAAATCAAGAACTATAAAAAACCTAACAAAAATAGATATATTTGACTCGGAATTCTCCACACAAGAAATGAAAGAGCTTGATTCTTAATTTAATTTAACAACATCAAATATTGACCCAATTTTTCCAAAATCATTAGAAAATAATTCAAATGTTACATCTGAACCATTATCATTTATTCAAACAGTGGCTCTTCAATATAATCAAGATGAAGAAACTATAAAACAAGCTATTAAAGAACAAATGACTGATCAATACAGTGATGAGGAATTGAAGGAAGTCATGAAATTATTTGATGAACCCATAGATGATGATGAGCTAGATGAATTTGACAATGAACTGGAATATTTAATAGATGAATCTGATGAAGATTATATTTGGGGATTTTCAGATTTAGGTCATGATATAATCTTTTTTGAAGCTTCTATAAATTTATTTGGCCTTTTTTCCATGCTTTTATTAAAATTTAGCCATTAAGATGAAGACAGTTTAGAAAATTTTGATTTTGATAAGGATATATCTCTTCTTTATAAAGAAAAGCATGATGAAACATCAAATGATTTTAATAGAGCTACAAAAAGATTTAATAACCTTATTAAAAAATACAATGCAGATAAAAATAGACTTTTTGATGAAAAAGTTGATTTTGATAATCTTTCTCTACAAATGGTGATAGAGAATCTATTGAAAATAAAACAATTCCTTTTCTTGAATAACATTTATTAGATATAGAATAGTTTAAAGAAATATCTGAAAAAATAATAAATGCAAATCATAATTATGATAGCTACAATTATTTAAAATGTTCTTAAAATTGTTACAAGTGAACTATCTGAGATGGAAAAATACTACGAAGAATTTCTAAGTAAACTTAAAAACGTCAAAAGACAATTTGATAATCTGCAAGAATATATAATTAATGTTTACGGTAATTATTATGATTTTATGGATGTTTATAAACCTAAAAAACGAAGAAAAGAAAGTGATGAAATTCTTAAAGCAATGAATGATTTTACAAATGAATTAGTTTTCGCTGAAAACACTTATAAATTAAGTTTAGATGAATTTAAACGTCTTTAAGATGAAACATTTGAATAACTTAGATATCAAAGTAAAATAAGGGAATTGATTTTAATCAAATTGAAAGTGTCAATAAAGAGAGTATAGAACTCTTTAAAACCATTATTAAAGATTTTAATTTTTTAATAAATAAATTAAATAAAAAGAGTAAAAAATTTAAAAATAAAAAAATCCCTAATCATTTAATAGAAAACTTAGAAAAATCCATAAATATTTTAAATACATTCATTAAACTAATGAATAATTTAAAAGATTAGATGAAATTAAAAAATCTTCAAAGTGTTAATCATATTACTTTAAATTCTAAGAAATGAGCTTTTGATTATATTTACTTGTTTTGGCATAAATTTAGATTATTTTATAACTATTTTTTTACTTTTATTGATATAATTGAAATAAATGTTAAAACATAAATTATTATAAAAGAAAATAAATATAATACTATATTAAGAAATTGTGCAATAAAATCTTTTTCATTATAAAACTTCAAATGAAAATATAACTTGTACAGATATAACAGTTACTAATTGTGTTAAAAATGATATTTTTTAGAATTGTTGTACAATTTTTAAATAAAATTAGAAAATTAACTTGATTATTTAAATATAGATTATCAAATATTTCCACTAAAGGTGTTTTAATGAGTATTTTAGAAAAAACAGAATTAATTAAAAACAAGGAATTAAAAGCAGAAGATAATGTGGAAAATTTCATGGAGATTATTAATAAGAAGAATAAATCCATAAATGCCCTTTTAGAGGTTAATGAGGAAAGAGCAGTTAAAAAAGCAGAAGAAATTAGTAGAAAAATCAAAAATAATGAAAAAGTTGGTAGTTTAGCTGGATTGGTTTTTGCAGTAAAGGCAAACATAAATGTAGAAGACTTTACAATATCTGCAGCATCAAAAACTCTAGAGAATTATATTGGAAGTTATGATGCAACTGTTATAAAAAAGATTAAAGAAGAAGATGGGATAATAATTGGAATGACAAATTTAGATGAGTTTGCAGCTGGAAGTTCAACTGAAAGTTCATACTATGGATTAACTAATAATCCATCAGCACCTGGAAGAATAAGTGGTGGTTCAAGCGGTGGAAGTGCAGCTGCTATAGCATCGCATATGTGTGATATAGCTATTGGATCAGATACTGGAGGTTCAATTAGAAATCCTGCTTCTCATTGTGGTGTTATAGGATTTAAACCAACCTATGGCGGAGTTTCAAGACAGGGACTTTTGGATTTATCCATGAGCTTAGATCAAATAGGCCCTATAGCAAATGATGTATCAGGAATAGCTATTGCATTAAACAATTTAATAAGTCATGATCCTCATGAGTGTACAAGCTTAAAATGGGATACACCTAATTTTTTAGATGCAATAAATACAGATGATTTAAATGGGAAAAAAATAGCTACAATAAAACAATTCCATGAGATTACAGATGATAAAATAAATAAGGTTATTGATGATAGTATTGATAAAATAGAAGATATTGGAGGAGAAATTGTTGAGTTAGATTTTAACTACATTGACTTAGCTCTTCCAACATACTATTTAATTAATTATGTAGAATTCTTCTCATCCACAAGAAAATATGATGGACGGAAATACGGTTATAAAATCGAGGATGCTTGTGGAGATGAGGTTTTAAGAAGAATTAAATTAGGTTCATATATCTCCCAACAGGAATTCAGTGGAAAATACTATAAAAAAGCACTACAATCAAGATCATTAATTAGAACTGAGATAAATAAATTATTAAAAGATGTTGATTTAATAGTTGGACCAACAGTCCCTAAATTACCCCATAAAATAGGTGATAAGTTAGATCCAATGGAAATGTATGCCTATGATGTTCTAACTGTCATTGCAAATTTAGGAGGAATACCAGCAGGAAGCATTAAAGCAGGAGAATCAAATGGAATCCCAGTTGGACTACAAATCCAAGGAAAACCAGAAGAAGATTATAAAATTCTTGAACTAATGCATCTTTTAGAAGTGAGATAAAGTACATTAATTCTTAAAAAAATAGTCCTGGATTTATTTTAAAGTATTTTTTATAATTTATATTTTTACAATCTGAATTAATTATTTATTTAAAATAGATATCTTAATATACTATTATGTATTTAAATAAATTTGTTGATGAAGTTATAGAAAAAGATAGAAAAATATTTTTCAATGATTTAAAATCAATTGGTAATGAAAATAATTTAAATTCAGCTGATTTATCTGAAAATAAAGATGTTCCTTTAATAACTGATTTTACTGAGTATAACCCTTTTCATTTAGGTCATTTGTATAATCTTAAGCTTGCAAAGGAGAAAGTTCCTGATGGGATTTTTGTAGCTATTGTCCCTGGGCTTTTTGAGCGAAGTGGAAGAGGAATACCTTATATAATGACAAGATATGCGAGGTCTAAGATAGCTATTTCACTTGGTGCAGATATTGTAGTTGAAGGTCCACCTATGGGAATTATGGGGTCTGGACAATATTCTTTATCTTTATCAGCAATGTTTAAATCATTAAATACTGATTACATTCCCAGGGGTTATAAACCTTTTAAAGGTTTTCAACTAATTCTTGATAGAATCAGTAATGGGTTTGCAGTATCACCTAAACCATATAAAATAATTGACTTTGAAACTAAGGAAGTTTTTCTAGACGGAAAACTTGAAGAAGATAACTATGTAATAGCTTCTCTTTCAAAATCAATGAATAAAATAGGCTTTAATTTTAAGAATAAATTTATTTTTATAAAAAGAATTGAGAATGTTAGTGGAACAGCAATAAGACAAGCCATTGAAATGGAAAATTTTGATAATCTTTCGGAAATGGTTCCTAATCAAACCATAAGTATTTTAAAAAGAGAGATAGCTGAACATCAAGCACCACTTCATAACTTGCGTTCTACTGAATCTATATTATACACTGTTAATAATTGTTCTTATGATGAATTAATTTCACTTAATCTATTAGATAAAAATACTGCAAATAATATTCTTAAAATGAGAGAAAATGAAGCTTTCACATCTTTAGATGAAGTGATAAATTCTATATCTCAAGGTTTTAGTACTCACTTTCAAAATAGAATTTTAAGTGTATTAGAAGCAAGAATAAATAAAAATACTATATCACATTATATTGACAATTACCCATCTATTATAAGAGTTCTTAACTATAAAAGTAATAGGGTATTAAAAATTTTTAAAGAAAAAATTAATAGGAGAGTTGAATTATGGTAATAAAAAATGGAGATTTTATTAGATTAGATCTTATAAGTAAAACTAAAGAAACTGGAGAAGTTTTTGAAACAACTTATGAAGAGGTTGCAAAAGAAACAGGTATCTATGATGAGAATAAGGCTTATGTTCCAATGCCAGTCATCGTTAGTGGAAATCATTTATTACCTCCTCTTGATGAAGCACTTATAGGCTTAGGTGAAGGAGAATCTAAACATGTTGAAATCTTACCTGATGAAGTTTTTGGAGAAAGAAATCCTGCTTTAATTAAAATGATCCCTTTAAAAGAGTTTAAAAAACAAAACATTAATCCAGTCCCTGGTGCAATTATATCAACTGGCGATGGTAAGGGAAAAGTTTTAACCGTTAGTAGTGGAAGAGTTAAAGTAGATTTTAACCACCCTCTTGCAGGTAAAGCCTTAGAATATGATCTTGTTGTTAAAGAAATAATTGGAGATATAGAAGACAAGATAAAAGCAATGATTCAATTACATTACGATCATCCTATTTATGATGTAAATAAAACAAAAATAAAAGTAGATGGAAAAATTGCAACCATAGAACTTGATGAAATCACAAAGTATGATAATGAAAAATCTCAATTAAATATCACATCTTTTAAACATAGAATATCAAAGGATATTTGGGAAAATCTTGATATTGATGAAGTAGATTTTGTAGATGTCTTTAAAAAACCACCTGAAAAAGATCCAGAAGAAGAAAGTTCTACAGATGAACAAAAAGACTCAAAAGAAAGTTCTTCTGATGATGAAGTAGTTGAAGCTGATTATGAAGTTAAAAAATAGATATTAACTGTAGAATTGAGCAGTTTAAAGATTAAATTTAATAGTATTAAATAAATAAAAATAAACAATAACTGAATTAACAACACTTTTAAAATTAATTATTACTGCACAACCAATTAAAAGAAGAAAACTAAGTTCATGACTTTATTTTTCTTATTATGGTAGCTGGAGTATGGATAATAGAATTTAAATCATCTATACTTACTTCTCCATCCTTAGATAACTTTTTTTTCATATCATAAAATGTTGCCATATTTGTATTTAAGCTTTTTTGATATTCTTCATGAATATTAGCTATTTTTAATCCTTCTTCAATATTCATATGAGTTGAAGATGCAATTGGTGTTGGAGAAGGATTTTTAACAATTTGTCCAAGTATATAAGCCCATACTCCTTTATTAGCTTTAATTGGTGCAATAGCCATTGGTAAACCCGTAAAATATCTATTTCTTATTTTATATGTGGCATCAGTATCCACTATTAAAACTTTAACATCCTTTCCTGAGTTTTTTTTTAGGTTTTTACTTATTTCAATAGCTACTTTATCTGGGTTTTCAGGAAGTAATGATACATAAGTTCCAGGAGCATTACTTAAATCAATACCAGCTTCTGAAGCAGGTTTTAATGCATGTTTTAAACCATATAATTGAAGTACAACTTCTTTATGTTGTGCTGCTTGTGGTGGTAATGCTTTAAGGTTTTTAATTGTTCTTTTCTTAATTGAAAAAATAGATCCAAGAATATAACCCCAAATGTATTTACTCCAAATGAAAGCAAGAAATTTAGCCTTTAGAGAAGGAGTATATTTTGATTCATCAATTAATCTTCCTTGAGAAACAGCTATTGGTGTCTCAGCAATTACTAAATAATCATCATCTTCTAATAAATCATAAGTTTTATTTAATATAATCTCTAAACTTTCATTAGGTTTTATGTACTTAGTTTCAATAGGTAAAATAGCATAACCATTAGAAATTAAGGATTTAGTCTTTAATTGATTGTCACTCATGAATTTTACCTTTAACTCTTTATTATTAGGTTTATTATTACATTTATTAATGAATTTTACCTATGGTATCTCCTCTAAGACCTCGTCTAATAGTTTCAAGAGAAGTTATATCATTAATATTAATATTTCCTAAGTTAACATTGCTCCCAATTTTTAAAATAAAATATACTTGCTGATTTTTATTCGGACTCTCCCATATTAAATCATCTGTGTTAATATTTTCTAAGATAATATTTACTTCATCATCTTTAGCAACACCTTCCTTATCAAAAACCCCTATACTTTTTCCACTTTCTCTTGCTTCAAGGATAACCTTATTAGATCCTGCATCAAGTTCGCATTTAATCAAATTAATTCTTTCTTTTAAATCAATATTACTATCTAAAAATTGATCTTTTTTACCTACTTCTGAGAGAACAAAAAAGCCCTTTTTTTTTGCTTCTTTTATTAAATCCAATTTTGCTTCATGTTCAATATTCATGGAACCATCAGATATCTCCAAAGTATCAAAACCAAGTTCATCAAGTTCATCAAAATATTCAGGAATCTTATCATTTAAATAAGCTATTTCAAATAATGAACCACCAGGATATGGAGATATATTAAAAGAATTAGCTATTTGCACTTTTTCCTTTATCAATTCTATATCATGTAAGGTTATTGTTGCCCAACCAAATTTTAAAAAGTCCACATATTCTCCTGAAATTTCCAGAAGGTCAGTTAAACTTAACAATCCTAAACCTTTATCTAAAGCCATTGTAATTCCATTTTGTTTGGATTCATACTTTCTATCTGTTAAAAGAAAATCAAATGCATTCATAAATTCCAAATCCTTTAATAATATAAATTTTTAATTAGTTTTTAATTAATAAAAAGCAATTATAATCACCGATAAATAAACTTTTAAATCTTTAATATTAATCTATAATTAAGTAATTTATAAATAAATTTTTAAACTTTTAAGATTATATACTTATAAAACAAGATATTATTTTAGTTAAATTGTAAAAGAGATATTAGGGTAAGTTGGTAAAAATAGCAGATAATGAATTTATTAATAATTTCAAAAAAGATATTAGGTTTAGAAAAAAGATTGTCCATATTGAAACTATCCCATCTAAAATAGCTGTACATGACAAAATAGAAGATTTAAATCCTATTATTGAAAA
>JAITXE010000059.1 GCA_031284925.1 Methanobrevibacter sp. | reverse complement strand
TAATCTATCCTTAACTAATTTTATAAGTTCCTCTGTATTTTCTTTTCCTGAAGTTTCAAAATATGTTATTGATTTTTCCATTCTAACACCTTTATATTGATTATTTTAAATAAAACAATGCCTTTTTTAGTAAATATTTTTATTATTAAATCTATTATTAATGCTTTTTATTAATATATTTATTTAAAAATTTTTAATTATATTACAATAATTGTAGCAAATAACAAGAATATAAAAATCATGCTAATATTATTTAATGAAAGTCAAAATAAAAAAAAATGCTGAAGTCTCTATTGGCAGATAGCTATTTTAAAAAGCTTAAAGGATTAATGTTTAAAACTACTATAAAATAAAAGGATTAGTATTTAAAATTATGAAAAGTAAATATAGAATAAGCTCTTCAATCCATATGTTTTTCATGTTAAAACCATTAGATATTTTATTTATAAATGAAGAAGATAAAGTTTATGAAATTGCAAAATTAAACCTATGGCAAATTTACATGCCAAAAAAACCAGCTAAATATGTTATACTAATGTCGTAATTACTGTTGACAATGCCCAATTTTTCAAACAACTTTTTATTTTTTAAAATCAATTACACAAATAATGATAAATATATAAAAAAAATAGATATTGTTGCAAAATAAGAAATACTTTTGAACAAGTGCCATATTCAACAAAACTACTTATTTTTCTATATTACGCATTCACAAATATGCAATTTTGAACTATTTTATGCATTACAATTTTTAGGTAAAAAAATAAATTTCTTAAGTTGATGCATTGATACCCATTAATTCTTATAATCATCATAAACTAAATTGTATTTGAAAACTTTATAATATTTAAATTATATCTCATTAAATTCTTTTTTTCTTTATTCCATATAAAATTATAATTGCAAAAATGATTATCCAAATAAATAGCACATACCATGAAGTTTCAAGAGAATGTAGTGGTTTTGCAGCCCAGTTATTAAATAAATAATAATAAACTTGAGTTGTAGGATTATATCTTACAATTCTCAGTACATTTGACGGGAATGTTGTAATATTAGCAAGTACACCAGATATTGTCATTAATACAAATGAAACTGGTGTTGATATTGTTTGTGAAACTTTCCCATTTTTAGAGAAAATCCCTATGATAAATCCAATTGCAAACATGATAATTGCTGCAAGAATCCAAACCAAAAAGAATTTAATTAACAGATTAAAAGAAGGAATTATGGCATTGTAAAAAAGTTTTGATGTTATTATTACTAATATCATGCTTATAAACGATAGAATCATGTTAGTTAATAACTGCATACTAAGTATGTGGCTTGGGTTTAAACCTTTTAATTTATACATTTCTAATAGTTTTTTTTCTTTATTAATACCTATCACATTACTAAACCCAATAATTCCAGATGAAAACAAACTAAACAAACATAAAGAAGGAATTAAAACATCTACCTGATGGATATTTTCATAGATGATAGGATTATTATTTGTTGATACAAGTACTATCATTAATAACTGAGGGAATAAAATTGTGAAAAAGAGAGATAGAGGTACTCTAAACATCATTTTTAAATCAATCCAAAAATAGTGTAACATTTTATTCATAATTACCCCTCCATTATTTTATCATACAAATCATTAATACCTGGGTCAATAATCTTGTAATTTTTGATTTTTTCCATGTTCTGATTGATAAAATTTAATACTTCTTGTTGGTTGTCTGTCTGTCATGGGTATTTGCATGATATTATTATCAAATATTTCTGCATTTAAAAATACATTATTAATATCTTTAATTTTTTCTTTTGTTTCTATAACCATTTTTCTTTGAAGATCATGTTTTACTAATAAATCATTTTTCATCCCCATTTCAATTATCTCTCCTTTTTTTAAAAAAATAAGTTTGTCTGATATCTCATCAGCTTCTTCTAGATAATGAGTTACCATTATTATTGTTTTTTCACCTTTTTTATTCTCATTTTTTATAAAATCCAGAAGATTTCTCCTACTTGTCACATCCAAGCCAGTTGTAATCTCATCTATAAAAATCACATTTGGATCATTTTCAAAAAGAGATATTAAAGCTAATTTCTTTTTTTCGCCAGCCGATAAATTCCCAATCCATCTATTAAGCAGGTTTTCAAAATTATATCTCTTTACTAAGCTTTTATATTCCCCATCAAACAAACATAGGGATAAAAATTCTTTTACTTTCATTATTTCAGGGAATAAAGTGTCTTGTTTATAAATACCTTGTTTATATATGGGTAACTCTTTAAATCATTTACCACTGCCCCATCGGATTTCTGTAATTTTAAAATAGTGTTCATTAAAGTTGTTTTTCCAGCACCATTAGATCCAAGTATAGCAACACTATCTCCTTCTTCAATGACTAAATGATCAATGTCTAAAATTTTATGATGATTAATATTAACTTGAACATTTTCTAAAATAATTTTTTTATCCATATATAACTCTCCAATAAATCAGTATACTCATGCTAAAGGATGAGGCAATATATATTTCATAAATATTGGATGTTTAAAGTAAGGTTTGCAAGGTATAAGTACACCTAAATTTACAGTACCCCAAATTTTATTTCAAAATTAACATTTAAATGAAAAAATATTAAAATCTTTTGAAATAAGTTTAAATTCTCATGATAATCTTGTTTTATCTTATATTTATACTTTTTCCCTGTCAACTTATAATAATTTTAAGGAAAATCTTTTTTAAAATTCTTAATATATTAATAAAAAATCTATTGTAAAGAAAAATTTGTATTAATTTTCCTTACACACCCCAATTTATTATAAAAAAAATATTAAATATGTTTTTCAATTTCTGCAGGTTCTCTTAAAACATATATACCCTTCATTAA
>JAITXE010000032.1 GCA_031284925.1 Methanobrevibacter sp. | reverse complement strand
TATTTTTTAGGGAATAATTTTCTTTAATATCTGAAATGGCATTGTTAAGAATTTCTTCTCTTAGTTGTTTGGTGGTGATTAATTTTTCAAGTTTTTCTTCCCATTCTTCAGGAGTACTTGCTAAAAATCCATTGTATCCATCTTTAATAGTTGATTTATATGGTTCAACAGCACTGGATATTGAAGGGATTCCTAAAGAGGCATATTCAATATATTTTAACTCACTTTTTCCAAGGTTAAATTCATTTTCTATTAAAGGACACACACCTATATCCCATTTAACAACTTTTTTAAGAAGTTTCATGAAGTCTTTAAAGTTAAGAAATCTACCTGCGGTGTTATCATCTGTGGGATATTCAAGTATATTAATTAAAGGTTCCAGACCATATATTTTTAAATCTTTTTCTTTATATGTCCCTAAAACTTCAAATTGAAAATCCAAACCTTTTTTCTTCAGATTTTCTATTGGTTTTTTAAGTATTAACACATCTTGTTGGTGTGTGTCTCCACCAAAATACCCTACTTTAATTTTTCTATTCTTGGAGTCAGAATATCCTATTTTAATTGGGAGTTCATTTGAAAGGATTTTTATTTCATGATTTTTTATTATCTCTATATTATTATTATATTTTTCATATCTTTTCTTTAGTATTGGTGTTGAAACTATGATTAAAGAGCTATTTTTAGCTAAAAATTTAATATTTTCTATTTTATGTTTGTAGTTAATATGGTCTACATGTTCTTTTGGGATATTGATTAAATCGTCATCAGTTTCATATATTACTTTAATATTGTATTTTTTACATTTTTTAATAATGTTTTCCGGATTTAGATCAACTGACCTTTGAACGAGTATAATATCAAAACATTTATGATTTATTTCGTTTATATCTAAAAGATCATCATGAATAAAAAATTTGAACTTTCCAGTTTTACTTAATTCTTTTAAAGGTGAAAACAATCGAATATAATAAGAAGGAGAGATGAAATTTTCTGGAAAAATAGCAACATTAATTTTGTTCTTGTTAATATACTCATCTGATTTAGAATAAATGTATTGAAGAATTGTTTCAGTGTTCGTTATGAAATCATTTTTTGTAAGTTCTTCTATCTGTTCATTGTTCATATATTTTTTAATATATTTGTGTCTTTTATATGGGTGGTATTTTTTTTTGTAGAAATTGTAGCTATTAGTTTTTTTTAAGATGTGGTATTTTTTTTTGAAGAAATCATAACTATTAGTTTTTTTTAATATTTTTTTAATAGGATTCATTTTATACAATTCCTTTTGAAGATTCTATTTTTTTAAGATATTATTAATAATTAATATTTTTTGAGTATCATTAAGATTTATATAAGTTAAATGAGAAATTATTATTTTAAATAAGTATGATTTAATATGTTTTCATTGGATTTCTTCATTTATTTACTATTTTTGGTTTTACTATGGAGTTGGGGATAACTTATTTTATAACTTTTGTATTGGAAAAACTTAATTAAGTTATAGATAAAATCATGCAATAATCCATATTTTTTCTATTATTGTTAAATAATATATTTTCAATTTTAATTAATAAAAATATTAACTTTAGAATTTAAATAAAGTTTTAATATAAATATAATATTATATAATAAATAATTTATATTTTTATTTTAAAATGGAATTAATTTTAAAAAGAAATTAAGTGGGGGTAAATAAATGGGTAAGTTTAATTTTATTAATACTAAGATTGAAGGTGTTATTATACTTAATCCAACTTGTTTTGAGGATGATAGAGGTTTTTTCATGGAAACTTATAATAAGCAAGATTTTGAAGATATTGGAATAGTTGGGGAATTTGTTCAGGATAATCATTCAAAATCAAGTAAAGGTGTTCTGCGAGGACTTCATTTTCAGTATAATAAACCTCAAGGTAAGCTTGTAAGAGTTATTAGTGGGAAGATATATGATGTTGCTGTGGATTTAAGAAAATCATCAAAAACTTATGGTGAATATGTTGATGTGGTTTTATCTGATGAAAATAAGAAACAATTTTATATACCTCCAGGTTTTGCTCATGGATTTGTAGCATTATCAGATGAGGTTGAATTTGTTTATAAATGTACTGATTTTTATGATGGTGGTGATGAAGGAGGTATAATCTGGAATGATGAAGATATAAATATTGATTGGCCTTTGAGTGAGATTGGTGAAGAGAATCTTATTTTATCAGATAAGGATATTAATTGGAAAAGTTTAAAAGAGACAAAAACTAATTTTTAAGGTAAGAAAAATTTTGGAGGTTTGAGATTTGTGAAAGGTATTGTTTTAGCAGGCGGATCAGGTACTCGTCTATATCCTATTACCAAGGCGGTTTCTAAGCAGTTATTACCAGTGTATGATAAACCACTGATTTATTATTCAATTTCTGTTTTAATGTTGGCAGGAATAAAGGAAATACTTGTAATATCTACTCCTGATGATTTATGGCAGTATAAGAAGTTGTTAGGTGATGGTAATGATTTGGGTATTTCATTTGTTTATCAAGTTCAAGAGAAGCCGAATGGTTTGGCTGAAGCTTTTATTATAGGTGAAGATTTCATTGGTGATGATAATGTTGCTTTAGTACTTGGAGATAACATGTTTTATGGTCATCGTTTCAGTGAAATCTTACAAGAATCCAGTGATATTACTGATGGAGCAATTGTTTTTGGTTATTATACTCAAAATCCAGAAAGTTTTGGAGTGATTGAATTTGATGAGGATAATAATGTTATTTCTATTGAAGAGAAGCCAGCTAATCCTAAATCTAATTATATAATTCCAGGTTTATATTTTTATGATAATGATGTAGTTGAAATAGCTAAAAATATTAAACCCTCTGGGAGAGGAGAACTTGAGATAACTTCTGTAAATGAGGAGTACCTTAATAGAAATAAACTTAAAGTCCAACTACTTGGTAGAGGGATGGCTTGGTTAGATGCAGGTACTCATAATGGACTTTTAGAAGCAAGTAACTTTGTTGAAGCTGTACAAAAAAGGCAAGGACTGTATATTGCTTGTTTGGAAGAAATATCCTATTCTAAAGGTTATATATCAAAGGAACAACTTATAGAAATCGGTGAAAAATTAAATAAAACAGAATATGGCCAACATTTATTAAAATTAGGAAGAGATTAAATGAGGATATTAATTACTGGTGGAGCTGGATTTATTGGATCTAATTTTATTAGGTATATGTTGGATAAGCACTCTAACTATGAGTTAATTAATCTTGATGCTTTAACATATAGTGGAAATCTAGAAAATCTTAAAGATATTGAAAATAATCCCAATTACAGTTTCCTGAAAGGGAATATATTAGATACTGAGTTAGTTAGGAAGGTAAGTGAGGATGTTGATTATATTATAAACTTTGCTGCTGAAACACATGTAGATCGTAGCATTACAAATCCATCTATATTCGTTAAATCAAATGTTCAAGGCACACAAAATCTTCTTGAAGCTGGAAAGGAAAATGAAATAGAAAAATTTGTGCAGATATCTACAGATGAAGTATATGGAAGTTTATCTGCAGAAGATTATTTTAAAGAAACCACTCCTCTTTCACCCAATAGTCCTTATTCTGCAAGTAAAGCTGGGTCTGATTTAATGGTTAGGGCATATAATGAAACATTTGATTTACCGATGAATATTACCCGATGTTCTAATAATTATGGTCCTTATCAATTTCCAGAGAAATTAATACCTTTAATGATAAATAATGCACTTAATGATAAACTCCTACCAATTTATGGTGATGGTAAAAACATAAGGGATTGGTTACATGTATATGACCATTGTACTGCAATTGACCTTGTATTGCATAAAGGTAAAAGTGGGGAAATTTATAATATAGGATCTAACAATGAGAAAATGAACATAGAAATTGTTAAATTAATTTTAGATTATTTAAATAAAGATGAATCATTAATATCTTTTGTTAAAGATAGATTAGGTCATGATAGACAATATGCTATTGATTCTGGAAAAATACAAGATGAATTGGGTTGGAAAGTTAAATATAAATTTGAAGAGGGAATTAAAGAAACCATTCAATGGTACTTAGATAATCAGAAATGGTTAAATAATATAGTTACAGAGGAATACTTAACATACAATGAAATTTAATTGGAAGGATGTTTTAAAATATGGGGATATGGATAACAGGATATAAAGGAATGTTAGGATATGACTTAGTGAAAATATTAAATAATGATTATGAGTTAATTCTTACAGATAAAGACACCACAGACATTACAAATCTAGAAGAAATAAAAGAAATAGTTAAAGAGAATGAAATAGATCTTATAATTAATGTTGCAGCATATACCAATGTTGATGGGAGCGAAAGTAATAAACAAATCGCATATGAAGTTAATGCAATAGGAGCAAAAAACTTAGCTATCATCGCAAAAGAACATGATATTAAATTGATATATATAAGTTCAGATTATGTGTTTAATGGAAATAAAAGCAATCCATATATAGAAAACGATAAAACAGATCCTATTAACTATTATGGTGAAACCAAACTTCAAGGTGAGAAATTTATCCAAGAGACTATGGATAAATATTTTATTATAAGAACACAATGGTTATATGGGATAAATAATGGTAACTTTGTTAAGACTATGTTAAAATTAGCTGAAAATAATAATGAGATTAATGTTGTTAATGACCAGTATGGCTCACCAACATTTACAAAAGATTTAGCAATAGCTATTTCTCAGTTAATTAAATCAGATAAATATGGTTTATATCATGTGACAAATAGTGGTGAGTGTAGTTGGTTCGAGTTTGCAAAATTAATATTTGAGATAGCTAATATTAAGATTAAATTAAATTCAATAGTAACATCACAGTATCCTACCCCCGCTAAAAGACCAAAATATTCAGTTTTAAGCAATGAAAAATGGCTAAATGAAGGGTTTAAACCTTTAAGACTTTTTAAAGATGGTCTTAATGAATATATGGATCTTGAGTTAACTAAATCTTAGTTGCTTATTAAAAATACTCGTGTTTGTTTTAAAACTTGTTTTTGTTGAATTAATATTTTTTATTTTAATTAATAAATATAAATATATAAGTAATATAAAAATAATAAAAGAATTTAGAAAGTTAAGTAAAAAAAATATTTAAATAGAAACATTTATAAATGAAATTAAATATAAATTTATTTTCATTAGAATATAATCTATTTTTAATATGATTTAACATAATTATTATAAAATACTATAATATTTAGAAAGATTTTAGAATAATTTTTAAAATGTGAATGTTTTGTATTCTGCCCTGGTGGTGTAGGGGCTATCATGCGGGCCTGTCGAGCCCGCGACTCGGGTTCAAATCCCGGCCAGGGCGTAATATCTTAATTTAATCTTAATACAATTATATTTTAATGGGCAATGTAAAATATAAGTGATTTTCCCAAATTGAATTTTATAGAATCCTCCTAAAAATAGTTATACTATATAAATTAATGTTTTTAATGGATAAACATTTATCGGAATTGAAAAATTCTCTCACTTTTTACATTTTAACAGTTAGCTTTAAATACTATGACAAACTAAAATTTAATCTTAGTTATTATTTACATTTATTAATTCTTCTAGAAAAAACATCTTTAAGGATTAATAATCGCTGTATTAAATTATATTAGTACATTAAGTAATTCTCATTATTTAGTATTAAATTTAGGGTCCGTAGCTCAGTCTGGCAGAGCGCTTGGCTTTTAACCAAGTGGCCGCGGGTTCAATTCCCGTCGGACCCGTTCTATTTTTAATTATATTTTTCTTGGTGGAGGAATAAATACGAAAAAAAATGATATTTTAGGGCATGAACTGGTTCCAGAACATATTATCGTGAAAGATAATGATAAAAGCCTTCTTAAGGATTTAAAATGCAATGAAAAGCGATTACCTGAGAAGATTAAAAAGCAATTACCTAAGATTAAAGGCACTGATCCTGTTGTTGAAGCTATTGGTGCTGTTGAAGGTGATATACTGCAAATTATAAGAGAAAGTAAAACCGCAGGTACTTTTATTTATTATAGGATTGTAAAATCATAGTTGCATTCTTATTACTATTGTTTATTAAGTTTATTATTAATTACTAAAAGTAGTATTGATACTGGGTTATGTTTTATTTATCTATTTTTGTATGATTACACCCTTATTTTATTAATATTTCTTATGCCATGATTTATTATTAGTTTAATCAGTAAATTGTCATACTTTTAAGTTATTATTTAATTTATATTTATTTATTATCATATGTTTTTAAAGCATTTTTTACAATTAAGTATTGTCTAATTGCCTATAATTACCCAATTACTTAAGCATTGCCTAAATATTGTAATTCTTTTGATATATTTTTTTGGAGGAACCCCATGAAAGATACATGGTCATTAGTAGATAGTTTTTTTGATAAATACAGTTTAGTAGATCACCATATAAAATCCTATAATGATTTTATAAATAATAGAATACAAGAAATTATAGATATTACCGAACCTATTACTTTAGAAGAAGGAAATTACACAGTGCGAACTGGAAAGGTTAAGGTTTATCCTCCTTTTGCTAAAGAAGCTGATGGTTCAGATAGTGAAATTTTTCCTAAAGAGGCAAGATTAAGAAATTTAACTTATCCTGCCCATTTAAAGTTAGAAATGGCTTTAGATACTGAAGAAGATGAACATGAATTTGAATTAGTTCCTATTGGTGAGATACCTTTAATGGTAAAATCAGATCATTGTTATTTAAAAGGATTAAACAGTGAAGAACTAATTGAGGTTGGTGAAGATCCATTAGATGCTGGAGGTTATTTTATAGTTAATGGATCAGAGAGAGCCATTGTAACTATGGAAGATATTGCACCTAATAAAGATATTTTTGAATTAATCCTTCGTAATAAGTATGATATTAGAAATCAAGAAAATTATATTAAACAAGGTTTTAGAACAAAAGTAGCAGTTAAAGCAGAAGTAAATTCTATTCATCATGGGTTTAAAGCAAAAATAATTGTAAAGTACAAAAATGCTACTAAAAATAATGTTTTCTTAAGAGTTTCTTTTCCTTATCTCACTGGTGAAATTCCATTAGTAATTTTACTTAGAGCGTTAGGTTTATCTACAGATGAGAAAATTATAACTAAAATTTCCAGTGCTAAATTTGATTATCAGATGGTAATTGCAGATGATATTCAATTTGCTAATGAGGGGTTAAAATTAGAACCTAAAGTTATGGAAAGTTTAAATGCCGAAGAAAAAGAAGAATATCTTCAAAAAGTAGCTATTAAATACATTGGAAACCGTGTTGCTAAAGGTATGGCCGAAGAATATCGTATTAACCGTGCTGAAAATATTATTGATAGGTATTTACTTCCACATATTGGAATTGAACCTGATAAAAGAGAAAGAAAGGCAGTTTATTTAGCTGAAATGGCTGAAAAGATTTTACAGGTTGTTTTTGGAGATAGAGAGATTCATGATACTAATAAAGAGAGATATAGTAAGGATCATTATGCTAATAAGAGATTACGTGTTACTGGTGACTTAATGGAAGATCTTTTTAGATTAGCATTTAATAGTTTAACAAAAGATATATCTTATCAACTTAATAGAAGTATTTCTCGTGGAAAAGAGCCTTCAATAAAGCAAGCTACAAGAGCTGATGTTTTAACAGATAATATTAAACATGCAATAGCAACTGGTAATTGGGTAGGTGGAAAATCAGGTGTAAGTCAACTTATTGAAAGAACAAGTTATATGGGAACATTATCCCATCTTAGAAGGGTAGTTTCTACTTTAACTGGAAGAATATCCACTATTTCAACATCTTCTGTTGAAGCAAGAGATTTGCATCCAACCCAATTTGGTAAAATTTGCCCCAATGAAACTCCTGAAGGATCTAATTGTGGGTTAGTAAAAAATTTAGCTCTTATGTGTAAAATATCTGAAGGATCAGATACAAATGAAATAATAGATGCTATTAAAGAAATAGGAATTGTTGAATAATATTTATGTAACTTTTTATAATTTAACAATTTTATAAAATCAATTTTTTCAATGATTAATTTAAAAAATTGAGAAATCATGAATTTAAAATTAATTTTTTAAATTTTGGAGTTAACCAATGTTTGAAATTATTATAAAAAACTTATTTTATCATGTTATGTGGGGAATTTTGTGAATAGTACTAAAATTTATGTAAATGGGGAATTTATAGGCAAATGTGAGAATCCTGATGAATTTGTTAGCGAAATGAGAGAAAAACGGCGTAGAAATGAAATTTCTAATGAAATGAACATCACGCACTATGACAAAACATCAGAAGTATACATTTGGAATGATTCTGGAAGAGCAAGAAGACCTTTGATAATTGTTAAAAATGGTGTTCCTTTACTTAAAGAAGAACATGTTCAACAGTTAAGAGATGGAAAAATTGATTGGGATTATCTAATAGAAAATGGAATTGTTGAATACTTAGATGCTGAAGAAGAAGAAAATTCTTATATATCTCTATGGATTAATGAGCTTAATAAGGATCATACCCATTTAGAAATTGATCCAGCTACAATACTTGGAATTTGTACTGGTTTTATTCCATTTTCAAATCATAATGCTTCACCAAAAAATACAATGGAAGCAGGAATGGTAAAGCAAGCACTGGGTTTATATGTTTCTAATTATATGTTTCGTACGGATACAAGGGCACATTTATTACATCATCCACAAACACCAATTGTTAAAACACGGGTTAGTGATATAGCTGGTTATGATAAACGTCCATCTGGTCAGAATGTCATAGTGGCAGTTATGTCTTTTGAAGGTTATAATATGGAGGATGCTTTAATTTTAAATAAAGCTTCCTTAGAGAGAGGTCTTGCAAGATCTTCCTTTTTTAGATCTTATGAAACATTTGAAAAAAAATATCCTGGAGGTCAAGCAGATAGATTTGGGGTTCCTAAAAAAGATGTAAGAGGATATAGATCTGAAGATTCATATAAATATTTAGATGAAGATGGAATAATTAATCCAGAATCTGTGGTTGATCAAGGGGATGTTTTAATAGGAAAAACTTCACCGCCTCGTTTTCTAGAAGAAATTGATGAATTTGGTTCTACCAATGAAAAAAGAAGAGAAAGTTCTGTTACAGTTAGGAATGGTGAAAAAGGAGTTGTAGATGCAGTAATTTTAACGGAAACAGTTGAAGGTAATAATTTAGCTAAAGTAAGGATTAGAGATACCCGTCAGCCCGAATTAGGAGATAAATTTGCTTCAAGACATGGGCAAAAAGGTGTTGTGGGTCTTATATTATCTCAAGAAGATGTCCCATTTACAGAAAGTGGGGTTGTTCCAGATATAATAATTAATCCTCATGCAATTCCTTCAAGAATGTCCATTGGTCAAGTATTAGAAATGGTGGCTGGTAAAGTAGGATCTATAGATGGTGAAAAAATAGATGGTACACCATTTAATAATAGTATTGAGTCTGAAATCAAAAACTCTCTTGTAGATAATGGATTTGAAGCTGCAGGTTGTGAATCACTTTACAATGGAATGACTGGAGAAAGATTTGATACAGAAATATTTGTAGGTGTCGCATATTATCAGAAATTACATCACATGACAACTGATAAAATGTATGCTCGTTCACGTGGACCAGTTCAAGTCCTTACAAGACAACCAACGGAAGGAAGAGCTCGTGAAGGTGGTTTACGGTTTGGAGAAATGGAAAGAGATTGTTTAATTGGGCATGGATCTGCTTTAGCTTTAAAAGAAAGACTTTTAGATGAATCTGATAAATATGAAACTATTGTATGTAGTGAGTGTGGTATGCTTTCAGTGCATGATCATATAAGAAATAAAATCTATTGTCCAATTTGTGGTGAGGTAGAGTCTTTCCCTGTTGAAATTGCTTATGCATTTAAGCTATTATTAGATGAATTAAAAAGTTTATGTATCTTCCCTAAACTCACACTTGAAGATAAAGCTTAATTTTACTATTTTATTTATTTAATTATCTAAATTAATTTTAATAATGAGGAGAGAATAACTTGGCTGAAGTGTTAAAACAAATTTCTCAGGTAACATTTGGTTTAATGTCACCAGAGAATATAAGAAAAATGTCCGTAATAAAAATTGAAACTCCAGATACATATGGGGATGATGGTTACCCAATAGAAAAAGGTTTAATGGATCCTCATTTAGGTGTTATTGATCCAAGTTTAAAATGTAAAACTTGTGGTTCTAAAGGAGGAGAGTGTCCAGGACATTTTGGAAGAATAGAATTAGCAAGACCTGTTATGCATGTGGGATTTGCTAATACAATATTTAAGATTTTAAGATCTACTTGTAAGGATTGTGGTCGTATTCTTTTAAGCAAATCAGAAATTGAAAGATACGCCAATATTTTCCTTGAGCTTGAGGAAAATGATGAAAGTTTATCTGATGTCATTAAAGAAGTTCATGATACAGCAAAAAAAATTAAAGAATCAAAAAAAGATGTATGTCCACATTGTGGTTTTGAACAGGGTATTAAAATTAAATTTGATAAACCAGTTTCAATTGTTGAAGGAGATTATAAGTTAACATCAAATGAAGTAAGAGAAAAGCTTGAAAAACTTCCTGAAAGAGATGCACGAATTTTAGGAGTTAATCCTAAAGTAGCAAAACCTGAATGGATGGTTCTAACTGTTCTTCCTGTTCCACCTGTTACTGTAAGACCTTCAATTACATTAGAATCTGGAGAAAGATCAGAAGACGATTTAACACATAAATTAGTAGATATTTTAAGAATTAATCAAAGATTAAGTGAAAACATGGAAGCTGGTGCTCCACAACTTATAGTAGAGGATCTTTGGGAACTTTTACAATATCATGTGACAACTTATTTTGATAATGAAGCAACAGGTGTTCCTCCTGCAAGACATAGATCAAGAAGACCTTTAAAAACATTAATACAAAGATTTAAAGGTAAAGAGGGGCGATTTAGAACTAATTTATCAGGTAAAAGAGTTAATTTTTCAGCACGTACTGTCATATCTCCAGATCCTAATATTAGTATAAATGAATTAGGAGTTCCTGAAACAATAGCTAAAAAAGTTACAGTTCCTATCCATGTAAATGAGTGGAACATGGATGAAATTAAGGAGTACATTGAAAATGGATCAGATGTTCATCCAGGAGCTAACTATGTCATACGTCCTGATAATCGAAAGGTAAGAATTTATGATGAAACAAAAGAAGCTATTCTAGAGAAATTAGAACCAGGTTACATAGTAGAAAGGCATCTTATAGATGGTGATGTTGTACTATTTAATCGTCAGCCTTCACTGCACAAACTTTCAATGATGGCACATGAAGTTAAAGTCCTCCCTAATAAAACTTTTAGATTAAACTTATGTGTTTGTCCGCCATATAATGCAGATTTCGATGGGGATGAAATGAACATGCATGTTTTTCAAACTGATGAATCCCGTGCTGAAGCAAAAACATTAATGCTTGTTGAAAAAAATATTCTCTCACCTAGTTCTGGTGAACCAATTATCGGAGCAATACACGATCACATTTCTGGTGCATATCTTTTAACAAAAGAAAGTTCAACTTTTAGGGAAGAACAGGCATTTCAAATTATAAGGAAAGCTAAACTACCAATACCAAAAAGAAAGAATACTGATTGGACTGGAAAAGAGATATTTAGTTTGGCTTTACCTGAAAAACTTAGCATACAATATCAAGCAGAAATCTGTAAAAATTATAGGGATGAATGTGGAGATAATTGTTTAGGTAAAGATTGTAAACATGATGCTTATGTTGTTATTGAGGATGGAGAGTTATTAACTGGTGTAATTGATAAGCAATCTTTCGGATCATCTTCAGGGAAAATATTAAACAAAATTATGATTGATTTTGGTTCACAAGCAGCAAGAAAGTTTCTTGATTCATCTACATCATTAGCTATTTCTGGTATTATGAAAGTAGGAATAACAACAAGTACTCATGATGAAGACATTCCTGAAAAAGAAAAAAAACAATTAGATAAATATCTGGAAGAGGCTGAGAAAAAGGTGTATGATATTATTAAAGATTATGAAAGTGGTAAATTAATACCTTTATCTGGTAGAAGTTCAAAACAAACCTTAGAAATGAGAATTCTAATAGAACTTGCTACAGTAAGAGATATCGCTATTGATTTAGTCATGAATTACTTTAACTTGGATAATAATGACACTGTAGTAATGTCTACTACGGGTGCAAGAGCATCTAAACTTAATCTTGGTCAAATTAGTGGAACTTTAGGACAACAAACTGTTCGTAGTGGTAGAATCTATAATGGATATATTGAAAGAGTATTACCTCATTTTACAAAGAATGAATTGGGAGCTAAGTCTCATGGTTTTATATCTTCTGGTTATAGGGATGGATTAGATCCTATTGAATTTTATTTCAATTCAATGGGTGGGAGAGAAGGATTAATTGATACAGGATCTCGTACTCCTATAACTGGTTATACACAAAGAAAGCTTGTTAATGCACTTTTAGATGTTAGTGTAAAAGATAATGGGATGGTTACAGATAATAGGGGAATAATAATCCAAAGAGTTTTTGGTGAAGATGCTGTTAATCCAGGTAAAACTGATCAGGGTAAAGTAGCTGACTTAGATAAAATAATCGATGAAATGAGAGCTAAATAATTAAAACTGTTAAAATGGGTGACTTTTGTGGAAAATATTGATCAAAAAATAATAGATAAAATTAGTAAAATAGCTAAAAAGAAAAAAGCAGAATTTCCAGAAAAATATATTGATGATATAGCATCTGCTTATATTAAACGGGAATTAACAGATAAAGAATTAGAAACTCTCATTATTAAAGTTAAAAAAGCTTATGATCAGTCTAAAATCGAATCTGGAGAAGCTATAGGTGCAGTTGTTGGTCAATCTATTGGGGAAGCTGGAACTCAAATGACTTTAAATACTTTTCACGATGCAGGAGTAGGATCTTCTTTTGTTACATATGGCTTAGAGCGACTAAATGAAGTTATAAATTTAGTTTCACGTGAGTCATCAAATCTACCATCAAAATTAACTGCCATAATAAGTGTATATTTTAAAGATAAAGATGCAGATAATAGGGTAGATGAAGATTTTATTAAAGAATTTGCAAGCAATATTGCTGAAATTAGAATAAATGATGTTCTTCAAGATTTTAAGGTTGACTATGCAAATAAAGAGGTTAAACTTGAAATAGATATCGATAAAATCAATGAAAAACAAATTGAGTTAAATGATGTTTTTGAAAAGATCAATAAAAAATTTAATAAGGGAAAAAAATATACTATAACTTCGGATGAAAATATTTTAATTTTAAAACCAATGATTGATAAAAAAACTAATGACATACAAATAAGAGCTATTAGAATATTAGCTGATAAAGTTAGAGATTTTCAAATCGCTGGTTTTAAACATGTCAATAAAGTCACTTACACTTATGATAAAAATAATAGAGAGTGGATTGTTTATGCTGATGTTACTAAAAGTCCTAATGTTAAGGCTGTTGCAAATATCTTTAGAAAAATCCTTAAAATGAAAGAAATTGAGAAAGCTAGAACCATTGAAACGAATCATATTCCTGTAATCCATTGGGTTTTAGGTATTGAAGCAGCTCGTAATGCACTAATAGATGAATTTTATGCAATATTTGAAGAACAAGCTGTTAGTGTTGATATGAGGCACATTATGCTGTTAGCTGATATGATGACGGCTGATGGAACTATACAACCTATTGGTAGATTTGGAATCAGTGGAAATAAATCCAGTGTATTAGCTCGTGCAGCTTTTGAAGGAACTGGAAAGCATCTCTTAAATGCAAGTATGAGGGGTGAAATTGACGAGCTAACAGGCGTTATTGAAAATATTATCATAGGACAACCAATACCTATCGGTACAGGTTCAGTCAGTGTGATGATGAAAAATAAATAAAAGGAGGCAAAATTATGGATATAGATAGAGGAATTAGAGTATCAGTAGATACAGGTAATGTTACATTAGGTTCTGAAAAATCAATACAATTATTGAAATTAGGAAAAGGTAGGCTAGTTGTTGTGGCTGAAAATTCTCCTAAAGAGATTATTGAAGATGTAAAATATTACTCTAAACTTTCAGAAATTCCTTTTCATGTTTATGAAGGAACAAGTGTAGATTTAGGATCTGTGTGTGGGAAACCTTTCACTGTTTCTACTTTAATTATAAATAATCCTGGAGATTCTACTATTTTAGATACTTTGGGGTAGATTAGTATGGATATTAAATTTAATAGAAATGAAATAAGATGCATAGCATTGTTTGAAGAAATGAGTGGGGCAATGGTTAAAGACTGTATCATTGATGATGAAAATGGTGAAGTAACATTTGTTGTAAAAAATAGTGATATGGGGTTAGCTATTGGCAAAAAATGAACCAGTGTTACCAAAGTTCAAAAAGCTGTTGATAAGGCAGTTGAAATCATTGAACATTGGGATGATCTAATAGAGTTTTTAAAAAATTTAGCGCCTGCACAGGTTAAAAATATTAAAATAATTATAAAAGAAAAAATAGCGAATATTGTCATTGAATGTCGAAATAAAGGTTTAGCCATTGGTAAAAATGGTCAAATCATTCAAAAATAGCTAAGTTATTAGCCGAAAGGTAACATAACATCAGTGACCATCAGATAAAATAAATATAATAATATAAGATTGATAATTCTTAATATATTTATTATTTAATTTAAATAATTTTCACAAACTTATATATTTATTATAAAATATTAATAATAAATGATTAAAAAATTTAATATATTAATTAAATCTATAAATGTATAGTAATACTAATAAATATATTATATAAATAATGTTAAATGATTATGAGATTTCATTACGGGATTTAAATATGGAAATATTTTATTATGAAAATATTTATTTCTTAAAAGGAGATATTAGTTATGCCAGGACTTTTTGCAGCAAAAAAACTTAAGAAGAATAGACAAAATTTTAAATGGAAAGATGTTGAATATAAAAGGAAAGCTTTAAGATTAGATGTTAAATCTGATCCTCTTGAAGGAGCACCTCAAGCAAGAGGTATTGTACTTGAAAAAGTAGGAATTGAAGCTAAGCAACCTAACTCTGCTATAAGAAAATGTGTTCGTGTTCAAGTAATTAAAAACGGAAAACAATTAACAGCATTTGCTCCAGGGGATAAAGCAATCGGATTTATTGATGAGCATGATGAAGTCATGATTGAAGGGATTGGTGGACCATCTGGAAGGTCTATGGGTGATATTCCTGGTGTTAGATGGAAAGTCAGTAAAGTAAATAATGTTGCTTTATCTGAAATGGTTAGTGGAAAAATAGAAAAACCCGTGAGGTAATTTAATGAGTCAAATTTTTGATAAATGGGATTTAGCTGATGTTAAAGTTGAAGACTTAGGATTGATTAATTATATTTGCTTAGATGAAGTTTTAGTTCCTCATACATTAGGTAGACATGTTAAAAGACAATTTGCAAAATCAAAAGTTTCTGTTATAGAAAGATTAATGAATAAAATAATGAGAACTCACAGAAACTCTGGTAAAAAAAATAAAGCTCATAAAATTGTTGAAAGTGCATTAAAAACAATAAACAAAAAAACTAAACAGAATCCTATCCAAATTTTAGTAAAAGCCATTGAAAACACTTCTCCAAGAGAAGAAACTACAAGAATTAGATATGGTGGTATTGGTTATCAGGTAGCTGTTGATATTTCACCTCAAAGAAGAGTAGATTTATCTTTAGGTTTTATTACAAAAGGAGCTTCACAATCTGCTTTTAAAAATAAAAAACCAGCAGCTACATGTTTAGCTGATGAAATAATTCTTGCTTCTGAGTATGATACTCGAAGTTTTGCAATCCAGAAAAAAGAAGAAAAAGAAAGAGTTGCAAGAGCAGCGCATTAATAATTTAATAATTTTTAAAAACATCCTTATTTTTTATTTATTTTTATAAATTATTTAAAATTCATTCTATGCTAATTTTAAATAATAAGATATAAGTTTTTATTTTTTAATGGGATAGTTTTTATTTAATACTTAGTGGTGATATTTTGAGTAGACGAGAGAAAATGATTGGAAAAATAAAGGAGTTAATGTATGAACCAGAGTTTATAAGAAATATTGGGATTGTGGCCCATATTGATCATGGGAAAACTACATTATCTGATAACCTTTTAGCAGGAGCAGGTATGATTTCTGAAGATTTGGCTGGAGATGCCAGAAGTCTTGATTTTGATGAGCAAGAAGCAGCAAGAGGAATTACTATAGATGCTGCAAGTGTTTCTATGGTTCATAACTTTAAAGACCACGATTATTTAATAAATTTAATTGATACTCCGGGGCATGTTGATTTTGGGGGAGATGTAACACGTGCAATGAGAGCTGTTGATGGTGCAGTTGTTGTTGTATGTGCTGTTGAAGGAATAATGCCTCAAACTGAAACAGTATTCAGACAAGCATTAAAAGAAAATGTCAGACCTGTACTTTTTATTAACAAAGTTGATAGATTAATTAATGAATTAAAATTACAGCCTGATGAACTTCAAAACAGATTTATTAAAATAATTGCAGAAGCTAATAAACTTATTAAAGGAATGGCTCCTGAAGATAAGAAAGCGAAATGGAAAGTTGATGTTGCTGATGGAAGTGTAGCATTTGGTTCAGCATATCACAACTGGGCAATTAATGTTCCAATCATGCAAAGATCAGGACTTAACTTTAAAGACATTATAGATTATTGTAATGATGATAAACAAAAAAAATTGGCTAAAAAAGTTCCAATTACAGAAGTATTATTAGGTATGGTTGTTGAACATTTACCAAGTCCTCTAGAATCACAAGCATATAGGGTTCCAGCAATTTGGGAAGGTGACATTGAAAGTGAAGAAGGTCAAGCCATGATTCACACAGATTCAAAAGGTCCTTTAGCTGTTATGGTAACAAATGTTAGCATTGATAAACATGCGGGTGAAATTGCAACTGGAAGAGTTTATGGTGGAACTATTGAAAAAGGCATGGAAGTTTATCTTGTAGGTTCTCATGCAAAGGCAAGAACTCAACAAGTTGGTGTATTTTTCGGTGCTGAAAGAGTTAACACTGATAATGTGCCCGCTGGAAATATTGTAGCTATAACAGGTGCAAAAGGTGCAATTGCTGGTGAAACTGTTTGTGAAGATGGAAAAAGGATTAAAGAGTTTGAAGGTATTGAACATATATCTGAACCAGTAGTTACAGTAGCTGTAGAAGCTAAAAGTACAAAAGATCTCCCTAAATTGATAGAAGTTTTAAGACAAGTTTCTAAGGAAGATCCTACTATAAGGATAGATATCAATGAGGAAACGGGTCAGCATTTAATCTCAGGTATGGGTGAACTTCATCTAGAAATTATAACCTATAGAATTAATGAAAAAGGTGTAGATATTGCAACTTCTGAACCAATAGTTGTTTACAGAGAAACTGTAGCAGGAAAAATAGAAAAACCTGTTGAAGGAAAATCCCCTAACAAACACAATAGATTTTATATAACTGTTGAAACATTAAATCCATCAATATATGAAGCAATCAATGATGGTAAAATCAAAGAAGGAAAAGTTAAAGGTAAAGAATCAGCACAAGTATTTATTGAAAACGGTTTAGATAAAGAAGAAGCAAGAAGAGTTTGGGATGTTTATAGTAAAAATATTTTCCTTAATATGACTCGTGGTATTCAATACTTAGATGAAGTTAGAGAACTTTTAGTTGAAGGTTTTGAATCAGCAATAAATGCTGGTCCACTTGCTAATGAAATAACTGTTGGATTAAAATTCAAACTTGTTGATGCTAAACTTCACGAAGATGCAATTCACAGAGGACCAGCTCAAGTTTTACCTTCTATAAGGAAAGCTATTTTTGGTGCAATAATGTTAGCACAACCAGTCTTACTTGAACCGATTCAAAAAGTATTTATTAATACTCCTCAAGATTACATGGGTAATGCTACACGCGAAATTCAAAATAGAAGAGGTCAAATTGTTGATATGGATCAAGATGGAGATATGGCACACATTGAATCTAAAGTTCCTGTGGCTGAAATGTTTGGTTTTGCAGGAGATATTAGATCAGCTACAGAAGGTAGATGTTTATGGTCAACTGAAAATTCTGGTTTTGAACGATTACCAAATGAACTTCAAAAACAGATTATTAAAGAGATTAGACAAAGAAAAGGACTATCTCCAGAACCTTATGGTGCAGATCATTATGTAGGAGGATAAGTATAAGATATATTTTTTATAAAATATCATTATTTATTTTTCAATTATCCTTTTAAATTAAATAACAATATATTTATAGTATAAGAAATATATTATTCCAAGTTAAATACTTTATTTTAAAAATAAATTTTTAATTATATTTAACTTTATAAAATTATAAAAGAAAACGATTATAAAAGAATTCATATTAATTTTGTATATTGAATTGAATTGTAACTTTTAATATCATGGAGGTATTAATAATGGCAAAAGAAAAACCACATATAAATTTAGCATTTATTGGACATGTTGATCATGGAAAATCCACACTTGTAGGACATTTATTATTACAAGCTGGAGCAGTAGCTGAACAACAATTAGATGAAGGAGAAAACAAGTTTAGGTTTCTCATGGATAAACTTACTGAAGAAAGAGAAAGAGGAGTTACAATTGATTTAGCTCATGCAAAATTTGATACTAACAAGTATGAATTTACAATTGTTGACTGTCCAGGACATAGAGATTTCATTAAAAACATGATTACTGGAGCATCCCAAGCTGATGCAGCTGTTCTTGTAGTGGCTGCTGATGATGGAGTGATGCCACAAACAAAAGAGCATGTTTTCTTATCAAGAACATTAGGTATCAATCAACTTATCATAGGTATCAATAAAATGGATCTTATTAAATATGATGAAAAGAAATTTAATGACCTAAAAGATGAAATTGTTACATTAATTGGGCAAGTTGGCTATAAAGATATTATTTTTATTCCACTTTCTGCATTTGAAGGAGATAACATCTCAGAAAATAGTGGTAATACTCCATGGTATAAAGGACCAAGTTTAATTGATGCATTAAACGACTTAAAAGCTCCTGAAAAACCAACTTCATTACCATTAAGAATTCCTATTCAAGATGTTTATTCAATCACAGGTGTGGGAACTGTACCTGTTGGAAGAGTAGAAACTGGAGTAATGAAAAAAGGGGAAACCGTTATTTTTGAACCAGCAGGATCATCTGGTGAAGTAAAAACTATTGAAAGACATCATGAACAATTTGAACTAGCTGAACCTGGAGATAACATCGGATTTAATGTTAGAGGTGTAGGTAAAAATGATATTAGAAGAGGAGATGTTGCAGGACATACTGATAAAGCCCCAACAGTATCTAAAGAGTTTGATGCACAAATTCAAGTATTAAATCACCCAGGTGTAATAACAATTGGATACACCCCAGTATTCCATTGTCATACAGCTCAAGTTGCATGCACATTCCTAGAATTAACTTCAAAATTAGATCCAAAAACAGGTCAAGTTGCAGAAAAAAACCCTGATTTCTTAAAAACTGGAGATGCGGCTAATGTCAAAGTAGCCCCAACCAAACCAATGGTAATTGAGAAATATGCTGAAATTCCTCATATGGGAAGATTTGCTATAAGAGATAGTGGTCAAACTGTAGCTGCAGGTATGTGTACAAACATCCTTCCAGCTAAATAAGGAAGATAATATTTGTTAACTTTATTTTGGTTTAATTTAATTAAATTCAATCTTAATTTACATAATATTTTTTTTATTGGGTTTAAATTATTAAATTAAAATTTTATTATTTTCTTTATATTCCATTTGGAGGATTAAAATATGCATCAAGCAAGAATTAAACTTACAGGAACTGATCCAGATAAATTAGCATATATTTGTGATCAACTTAAAAAAATAGCTGAAAGAACTGGAGTAGATTTATCAGGTCCAATTCCATTACCAACTAAAAAATTAATTGTCCCAACAAGAAAATCACCAGATGGTGAAGGAAAAGCTACATGGGAAAAATGGGAACTTAGAATCCATAAAAGACTCGTTGGAATCGGAGCAGATGAACGTGCAATGAGACAAGTCATGAAAGTTAATGTTCCTGATAATGTCAGTATTGAAATAGAACTTAAAACTTAATTTTTTTTAAACAAAAATTAAATAATAATTAACATTTAACAATTTTCGGATGTTAATTTAATTATTTATATATACATATCCTATGTTTTATTCATGTTTTTTGGTTTAATAATCATGCCAGGATAGCCTAGCTAGGTAAGGCGCAGGACTTGAGATCCTGTGAAGATTCTCTTCGCCTGGGTTCAAATCCCAGTCCTGGCGTCTATTTCCCATAATTTTGATATTTTAACGATTTATTTCATCTTTAGAAGTAAATATCAGATTATTAGTGGTTTATTTTATTTTATATTTCATATTCTCATATTTTGTATCCTTTTTCTTTTAATTTATCTTTAACAAGACCAATACTCTCTTTTTCTTCTTTACTCCCTATTTTATTTATCATTCTTTCAGATTCTTTTAAATAATTTAAAAAATAGGATTGTTTTTCATTATCAACCATATCTATTCGAGTATAATTTACTAATGATTCTAATAAAGAGCAAAAAGCTCTATTTAAAGGATTTACACAATTTTTATTCTTTACAACTTCTAAAACTTTGGCATTTATGAACATGACTTCTGTTTTTTTAATAGGATCAGCTGTTTTAATAATATCCTTTATTTTTATAACTTTACATTTTAAATAGGATTCAGTATCTTTTAAATAAGGATAATATTTTTTATCATCATGATATAGAACATAGTTTCCTGGAAGATTTCCAATTGCAGATAAAGTAAAGTATATTGGGTTGGAGGTAATGTTAATAATAAATTCTTTTTTAGAATATATGTTCTTTGAGGTTCTACTTCCTTTAAATATTTGACATGAAATTTCATTCTCATTTTCAACAGTCACACCTATTGGGGCAGCATTATACTCATTACCCTCGGCATTTA
>JAITXE010000013.1 GCA_031284925.1 Methanobrevibacter sp. | reverse complement strand
AATGCAACGAATATTGGACCAATGGGGCTTGGTGGAAAAACCACAGTTTTAGGTGTTAAAGTTGCAAAAGTTCATACTCATACAGCTGGACTACCAATAGGAGTAACCATTCAATGCTGGGCTAATAGACATGCTACAATTAGGATAAGGGATAATTAAAAACATTAGTAACTTATTAAATAATTTATTTAGATTTGATGGATATTTAGGATCTATCTTATTAACATATAAACTAATTCTTAATTAAAAAAAAGTGATTCTTAAGTTGATAGAGTTAATGTACACCCACTTTTTAGAGTGTTTTTCCAATAAAGCTTTCACTTCAGCAATAGAATCATGATATCCATCTAACATTTCTTTAAAATCTTCTTCAGGATTTAAAAATGTGTAAAATGCTATAGAATTAAATTTAAGATCTGAAAATATTAAGTCCCATTTTTCTTTTAAATAACATAATCATCCTTACTTAAATTATGAAACCATGTTTTCATAATTAATACTAAAATATAAACATATTGTATTTATTTTATAAAACAATTGTTTCAGGTTTTAATATCTCTTAAACGGACCATATCCAATTACTTAAATTTAAATATTGTTTTTTTAATTAATTTATTGATTTAATAGTAGATACAATTTCAGAGATTTTAGATTCCACATCATCACTTTCTTCAACAATTGTTCCTGTTACAATAATATCTGCACCAGCTTTTGCTAATTTATATGCTGTATCTTTATTTCTTATTCCACCACCAACAATAAGAACCATATTATCTGTACTTGATTTTGTAACGGTAACCATTTCCTCAGGAACATGATCTTTTGCACCAGAACCAGCTTCCAGGTAAAAGAATCTCATACCTAAATATTCAGCTGCCATTGCATAAGAAGCAGGTATTTTTGGTTTATTTCGAGGAACAAGTTTTGCATTCCCAATCCAACCCACAGTTTCACCTGGTTCTACAACTATATATCCCATAGGTAGAGCTTCAATTCCTGTTTTTTTAACAGAAAGGGATGCTGCTGATTGTGCTTCAATTATCCAGTAAGGATTGTTTGAATTTAAAAAGCTCATGAAAAAAATAGCATCAGCATATTTACTTACATTGCTTAGATTTCCAGGGAATATAATTATGGGAAGGTCAATGTTTTCAGATAAGGCTTTTGCAGTTAAATCAATCTGATTAAAATCAACTGTAGAACCACCTAACATGACCCCATCAGTTCCACCTTTAATAGCTGCTTTAGCTATTTTGACTGCAGAATCTGTGCTTTGTTCATCTGGATCAATTAAGGTGAGATGTATCTTATGATTCTTTAATATCTCTTTAAGTTGCTCTTCTATTATTCCAACCATCTTAATCATCACGAAAAATTAGTTTTTGTTTATTTAAAATAAAAAAAGAGTATTATATAAAAAATTAGTATAAATAGTTATTTAATAAATTGTATTATCCTCTTGGATCTTTAGCTTTATATCTTAAACCTTTATATCCACATTTTCTACAAGTTTTTGCCCTTTCAGGATTACGAGCATTGCATTTTAAACAAATTTTAACCTTGAAAATTCTATTTTCCGCTTCTTCAAATCTTGCCATATAATCATCCCCCTAATTAATTTAATTTTATATATTACTGATTAATTTTAGTATAATCTATTTAGTATAATCTATTTTGTGCATGGTTATTATTATATATAAATTAAATAATTTTTTATATAAAATTAAGTATAAATCTATTAATTTTTTCTTATTTAAATGTTTAGTTTAGAAAATTTATTTTTTTCATTTGAAAATAGCTATTTAATATTTTATACACAATTTTTTTTAACTTACTACACACCCTTCTTTTTCAATAGTATAAATAAAATTAGTGCTTTTATTATATTCATGATCTTTTTTAGATAAGAGTTTAGCAGGAATATTCACTTTTTATTTTAATAAATATCACAAGTCGTATCATAAACTAAATCTTCAACCTTAAATTTATCTTTAGCTATAATTAAAATATCAGAATTTATTATCATCTTCTCTTGCAACAGACCCGTAAAGTATAATTTTTTCAATTAAATGTGAATTAATTGATTTTGAATAATTAATAGCAAGTTTTTTTCTATTCACGTAAACGTCCCACCCTATATTATTTAAACTTTAAAAAAACAATCTAAGAGGTGATAAACTCATCAGATAGATAGTAATTTTTAGAGTTTCTTTTTATAATTAGTTATAATAATTTATTTAATTGTTCAATATTTTCAATTACTTTTATATCTAGTTTTTCATCTTTAATCCTTTGAGCTTTTTCAGGAGTTATTTTACGGCCAATAAGGATTGATGGCATTTTAACATTGGTTGCTCCTATACAATCAGTCTCAAACTTATTTCCAATCATTATACTATTTTCAGCTGTGCAATTCATTCTTTTTAGTGCTTCTTCAAATATGTATTTATTTGGTTTCTCAAAGCCAACTTCCTCGGAGGTTATAATTTCATCAAAAAAGTTGTGTAAGTTTAATCTAACTAATTTTTCACATTGTTTTATTGTTAAACCATTGGATATAACAGCTAATCTATAGCCTTTACTTTTTAAATATATTAAAATCTCAGTTGTTTTTGAGAATGGTCTTAAAAGTGCAAATTTCACATTGTGATAGGTGATCATTCCTAAAGCTATTAACATTGGATCTTCTTTACCTAAAACTTTTTTAGTTAGTACATCAAAGTGTTTGTCGTAGTTAGAACCTTTTTGACCTATAATCTCTTTTAAAAGTGTATAAGCTTCATCAAAGGATATTGGTAGACCATTATCAACCATTAATTGGATGGCTGATTTTCGTGCTGATTCAGCGAATGTTGATGTGTCAAGTAAAGTATCATCAATATCAAAGAAAACTACTTTTTCCATAATCATCACTTTTTATTATAGATTACTCTTTTTCATCCAATTCTATACCCACTTTTCCTAAGGCTCTTCCAATAAACACTGTTGCTAAAACAGCTATCATAGTTACTATAATTGCATAAACTAATAATCCAATTATTGCAGAGTCTGATTTAAACAATGCAGTTATAATTGCCTGAATTGCTGTATTCCATGCTAAACCTGCAGTTAAAGCAAAAGCTGTGGTAATTAAGGTTGCAATTGTCTTTAAAATCTGTACTTTTATATCATTATTCTTTGTCATTAATATCATCTCTTTAAAATTGATTTAATAATTAATATTGAAATACTAAAAATTGATTTAATAATTAATAAGTTAAACTGATTTAATAATCTCTTTAATAGCTAACTTTGGATTTGATGAATCATAAATTGATCTTCCAATAATTAAAGCATCAGCATATTCTAAAGTCTTTTTAGGGTCTCCTCCTTGAGTTCCAATACCTGGAGAGATAATAAATGAATCATCTCCCACTATATCCCTAATCTTAAATAATCTATCTATTTTTGTGGATGGAGCAACATAATTTTTAACTCCTAAATCTAATCCCATCCTAGCTATTTTCTCTGAAGCATCTTTTAAAAACATATCAGATCCAGGATTAGACATTTCAGGAATTAGGAATATATCTTTATTATATTCATTTGCAACATCAATGCAAGCTTTTACACTATCATATCCTACAAACCCATGCACAATAAGATAATCTGCTCCTTTTTCATAGGATAGTTTAGCTATTATTTCATTGGTATTTGGGATATCTGCAACTTTATAATCACATATAATATTAAAATTAAAGTTTTCTTTAAGAATTTCAATTGATTTTAATCCTTCAGAGAGTGTTAAAGGATATCCAATTTTTATGGTATCTATATACTTGCAAACCGATTCACATAAATCATAAGCTTTTAATATATCTAATAAATCAACAGATAAGATTATATTATTCTTTACTTTTTTCATTTAATCATCTTTTCAATTATTATTTATTAAATAATTTATTAAAAAAACAAAAGATTAATTATCAGATTCAGCTTTCTCTTCCATTTCTTTTTTTGATTTAATTATAACTTCATTTAAAGCACTTTTAACATTTGAAGGTAACGATTTTTCATCTTTTTCTTGGATTACCTGAGAAATTGTGTATGATAATATAAAAATAGCATGTTTATGTGCTGCTTTTGTTTTTTGGATATGATGAGGCCTTATATCTAAACTTATATAATCATTACATGTTTTATGCATTTTCTCTTCAGTTTCTATATATTTTAAAACATATAATAAAAATTGGTGTATTTGAATTATTTCATCTTTGTTCATTAATTAAACCACCTATATTCTCATTAATAAAATTTAATGTATTGATTATTATTTATATTATAAGTAAAATTGATTATTTAATATATATTAATTTTTTATTAAATTTATTTACTATGATATAATAGTTTACTTTCAAATTAAATATACTAATTAGTTTAATATTAAATATTTGTTGTTAAATTATTTAAATAGTATTATAAAAATTATTATTATAAAAATTATTTTAAAGAGAATAATATTAACAAGAGGATTAAAATGGAGATTATAAACTACAATGAAAAACATGATGAAATAATTATAAAAAGAGCTCAAAATGATGTTAATAATGTCATTGAAAACATTAAAGAAATATTAAAGACAGTGAAAGAGAATGGGGATTTAGCTCTCAGTGAATATAGTGAGAAGTTTGATGGAGTTAAACTTAAAGATTTTAAAGTTTCAAAAGATGAAATAAAAAAAAGTTATAATAACATTGATAAAAAACTTCTTAAAGCCATTAAAAAATCAATAACTAATATTGAAGAATTCCATAGATTGCAACTACCTAAAGGGTGGAGTAAAGAAATAAACAAGGGAGTGACTACAGGAATAATTGTTAGACCAATAGAAAATGTGGGGTGCTATGTTCCTGGAGGGCGAGCTAGTTACCCATCAACAGTATTAATGACAGTTATTCCAGCAAAAATAGCTGGTGTTGAAAGAGTTATTTGTTGTAGTCCTCCTGATGCTGAAGGCAAAATATCTGATGCTGTATTAGTGACAGCGGATTTAGCAGGAGCAGATGAAATTTATAAGATTGGTGGAGCTCAAGCTATTGGAGCTATGGCTTATGGAACAGAGACAATGAAGAAAGTTGATAAAATCGTTGGTCCAGGTAATATATTTGTTACAGGAGCTAAAAAAATAGTTTATGGTGATGTTGACATTGAGTTTGAGGCAGGACCATCAGAAATCTTAATACTTGCAGATGAAACAGCAAATACAGAATATATAAGTTATGATATAATATCACAAGCTGAACACGACCCCAATGCATCATGTTATCTTGTAACTGATAATGAGAACTTAGCTATTTCAGTAAAAGAAAAAGTTAATGAGATAAGTAAAAAAGCTAAAAGGAAAGATATTATAAATCAATCCCTTAACAAATATTCTAGAATAGTTATTACAAATAGTTTAGATGAATCAATTAACCTTTCAAATAGATATGCTCCAGAACACTTAATAATAATGACTAAAGATGACGATGAAGTTTTAAAAAGAATAAATAATGCAGGTTCTATATTTTTAGGCCAATATTCTCCTGTTGCAGCTGGAGATTATGGTTCTGGAACAAACCATGTTTTACCTACAGGTACAGGTGCAAGAATCTATTCTGGACTTTCAACTGAATCATTTTTAAAGAAACCAACAGTACAAAAAATTAATCAAAAAGGATTAAAAGAACTAAGTGAATTTATAGTTCCAATAGCTAACTATGAAGGATTATATGCTCATGCAGATTCTGTAAAAGTTAGGCTGGATAAAAAAGAGTAATAATTCTCTCTTTCACTACTTTTTAGTTTAATTTCAAATTTTAGTAGTAATATATATTAATTAGTAAAAATATATTGTAAATATTATTTATTAGGTAAGAGGCATTATTTATAAAATTAAAGCAATTTTTGATGGAAATAATTTTCAGTTTGATAAACCTTTGCCTTTTGGAAAATATGAAGTTGAAATAACTTGTACTAAAGAATTAAAAAATTCAGAAATTGGAATTTTAAAAAATTTTAATACTTGGGATAAAGATGATGTTGAAAGCATTGAAGAGATTATTAATGAACGAGCGAATTTTTCTTTAAACCGACATGAATTATAATATTTTTAGCATTTCTTAATATTTTTTAAACAATGAGAAAGTTAAAGAAAAATTAGTAAAGACCATAAAAATGAGGAAAAATTAACCACAATTATCAATGTCTATGAAGTCTTAAAAGGATTAAAATATAGAAACAATAAAAATAAAGAAAGGCAGTTTAAAGAACTACTAAATCAAATAATTATTTTTTCACTGAATAATGAATCATAACAATGCGGATTTATTCCAATTTACGTAAAAAGGGATTAACAGTTGGGGATGCAGGTATATTGATTTCATCAATTGTAATATTTAATAAGGGAAAATTAGTTTCAAACAGTTCTAAGTATTATTATTAAAAACTGTAGTTGAATTTAAAAGCTTAGCTTACTTTGAATCTTTGCTTATCTTTTTTCTAAGTTCATCAGGAATTGTTTTTTCTTTAAGACTTGGTGGGTAGCCGAAAATTGTATCTTCAAACTTAAATCCCTCAAAAATTATTGGTTTTCTATATCTTGGGCGGACATGCCAATGGATTTGAGCATTTGTATTTCCCTCTAGGTATGCTGCATTTTTAAAGCATAGCCAATTGTATAAATCTGGATTGAATGCTTTTTCAATAGCTATTTCTAGATCTTTAGCTATTAAATTAAATTCTTTCCATTCTTCTGGTTTTAAATCTCTTAAATTCTCAGCTGGTCTTTTTAAAGTTAATAACTTCCAAAGATTAGTTTTAAGGATCAAATCCCCATGAATATCACTACCTTGTTTAAATTCATATTCCATCATATCACTTTATATCCAATTATTTCATGACCTTCATTAATTAATAGTTGTTTTTTAAGTTCTAGACCTAATCTAAATCCAGTTAATTTTTTATTAGATCCAATTACTCTGTGGCAACCAATTACAATAGGTACTGGATTTTTATTTAATGCATTTCCAACGGCTCTATATGCCTTAGAATTGATTGCTTCAGCTATTTCTTTATATGTTTTAATTTTTCCATGTTTAATTTTAAATGTTTCTTGCAGAACATCTCTTTGAAAATCTGTTAAGTTTAATAAATCCCAATCAATATTCTCTTTAAAGTCTACTTTTTCACCATTTAATGCATTGATTACTTTTGATTTTATTTTCTCACAGTTATTGGATCTATCATCAATAAAATCTTTCTCATAAGAGTCATTTTCTAGAAATACCTTTAATAATTTAGTTCCTTTACAAAAACATTTTATTTTAGTCATTATTACACCTTTAACTAGTATATTTTAAGAAATTCATTGTCTTTTATGATAATAAATGAATTTAAATACAAACATTTAAATATAAATAGTACCTAATATATGGATGCATGAAAAGATATTTTGTAATTAAACCAATTTTTTCTTAATTAATTTTAATTATTGTTTATTATTTAATATAATAATTAATTTATTATAAAGTATATATAAATGAAATTCAAAAAAGTATTGATTATTAAATAAATTGTTTATAGCTATTTTTATTATTAAATTTTATTTTTCATGATTTTATATAGTAAAAAAAGAATTAATAATTTTAAAATTTAGTAAAATAGAATTATTCTAATTAATATATATATTTTAAGTTGATTGATTCATTTAAAAAAAAAATAACGAGGTAATTATTATGCAACCTTTACAAAGTGCTGGTTATGATAGGGCTATTACTGTATTTAGTCCAGATGGAAGATTATTTCAGGTAGAATATGCGAGAGAAGCTGTTAAAAGAGGAACTACATCTCTTGGAGTTAAGTCAAAAGATGGAATTGTTCTTGTAGTGGATAAAAGAGCAACCAGTAAATTAATAGAAAGCAAGTCAATTGAAAAGATATTTCAAATTGACAGCCATATAGGTGTGGTTACATCTGGACTTGTAGCAGATGCAAGATCTTTAGTAGAAAGAGCAAGAATAGAATCCCAAATTAATAGGATCACTTATAATGAACCAATAAGAGTAGGAACTTTAGCTAAAAAGATTTGTGATTTAAAACAATTATACACTCAAAATGGAGGAGTAAGACCATTTGGTTCAGCACTTATTATAGGTGGAATTACAAACAATGAGTGCAAACTATTTGAAACCGATCCAAGTGGAGCTTTAATAGAATATAAAGCAACTGCTATTGGTGCTGGAAGAGCCACTGCTATAGAAGTATTTGAGAAGAATTATGAAGATGATTTAACTTTAGGTGAAGCTATTGACCTTGCTTTAGATGCAATCTATGAATCAACTGAAAATAAAACACATGAAAGTAATGTTGAAATAGCCATCATCGATAAAGAAACTAAAACTTATTCTAAACTTCCTGAAGATGAAGTTGAAAAACATGTAAAAGTTTTACATGAAAGAAAAGAAGCTGCAAAAGCAGTAGAAGATGAAGAGAATAAGGATGAAGAAGATAGTGAAAATAAGGATTAATTTTTGCTATTAAATGATTTATTGTTCTTATTTCTATCCATAAGTTTGGAAAAAAACCTCCTACTTTAGCTGGGGGATGAATTCCAATGTTAGACATATATCAAGTCTTTAAAACTAAAATTGATTTAAATGAAGTTGAGTTTAGTTTAAGCAAAAACCAAACTTAGACGACTTAATATTTTAGTTAACTTACTTAAATTAAACTGTCGGGCAGACAAGATTTGCTTTTGGTAGAACTCTAACTTAAGTTAGTGGATTAAGAATCCCCCCAGCTTTAGCTGGAGGAGTGTCAAGAGCTATAGAATATTTTCTATTAATTTAATTTTTTTTATTTTAAAAATTTTAGATTAGTGGGTTGGATAGAAATATCATCTAATCTCCTTTAAACATGCTTATTTTTTATTAAATATATTAATCTTTATAAAGCTTTAATTATTATTTATTAAACAATTTACTTGGAGATATTGAAAATGTTTTTTGGAAACCATGTTTCGTTGTGGTTAGATGATAATGTTGATTTTGAGTTTTGATTCTTTAGATAGTAATCTTGAAGTTGATGTGATTGTTGTAGGTGATGGAGTTGCAGGTATTTCAATAGTTACCTTACTTAAAAAAGAAGGGTTAAGTGTTGCAGTTCTAGAAGCAAGAAGAATTGGTAGTTATGTTACAGAATCAACAACAGCTAAAGTTAGTTATACTTCAAGCTTAATTTATAGCCGTGTTTTATCCCAGTTTTGTAAGGAGTTTGGTTTAAAATTTAAGGATGCTTATTTCACTGGTTTTAATAAGATCATTGATATTGTGGATGATTTAAACATTGATTGTGATCTTAGAAGAATTCCATTTTATATCCTTTCTGAAGATGAAACTAAAACTGATATGCTTGATAATGAATTAAATGCCTTAAAAGAATTAAATATTCTTGCAAAAATAGTTAATAATGTTCCATGTCCTTTTGAGAAGATTAATAAAGCTTTAGTTCATGAAAATCAATTGGAATTTACTCCAATAAAATATTTATGTGGTCTTACTAATTATATTGATGGGTCATTTGTTTTTGAAAATAGTAGAGTATTAGATATTAAAGAGGTTGATGGGTTTAAAATAGCTAAAACTGAAAATGGTTCTGTTAAAGGAAAAAATATAGTCATCGCTACAAACACGCCAATTTATGATCCTGATGGAATATATAAACATCTAGATCAAGTTAAATCCCATAGTCTTGGAATTTCACTTGAAAAAGATGTTAAAGATATATTTGCTGTTTTTAATCTTTTTCATACCTTAAGATCATCTCCTAGCTCAAAAGGAGAAATACTTGTTTTTCTTGGTGATCATCGCTCAATTGATAATCTAACTGATAGATGGGATTTTTATAAAAATTTAAGAAATTATTCTCAAGATTTATTCAATGTGAAATCCTTCCAATACTTCTGGTCTGGTAGAGATAATTTAACTCCCAATGGTGTAACAATAATCAGATGAAAGCTCAAATAAAGGAAACATATCTCGCAAGTGGTTTTAATAGCTGGGAAATGAACACTGCTATGATATCTGCAATCATAATAATTGATTTAATTTTAAAACTAGACAATAACTATTTTAAAATATTTTCACCTTTAAGATTTAAAGATAAAGAAGTTAAAGATAATTTAGATAAGCACAATAAAAATCATTGAATTTAGTGATTGTCTAAGTGATACATATTAAAATAACTCCAGATCAAGCTAAAATCATTGATAGTGAAATAGGAATATTAGCTATTTATAAAGATAAAGACTTAAACACGTATATCCTAGATGGAAAATGCACTCATAAAGGATGTGTTCTCCATTGGAATAATGCAGAGAGAATATGGGAATGTCCATGCCATGGTTCTATCTTTGATTATAAAGGAAATGTTATTAGAACACCAACTATTAATAAATTAGAAAATACGGGCAATGATAATTTTTGAATTTATTACTTATTTAATAATTGATTTTTGTTCTTAAAAATGAATAACTTATAGTAAAAATACTTTAAATTGAAATATAATCATAATACTTCCTTTAAAAAATTTAAATCTCAAGATTTTCTATGTATATTAACTATGATATTCAATAGTATATTAATAATGTGAGAATGAAATTGAATTCAAAGTATGGATTTTATTCAGATAATAATTAAAATATAAGGAGAGATCATATGTTTAAAGAGATTAAACTTTCAGAAATCAGTAATACAGACTTGATTATGGGACATTTAGCTGAAGACTTATTTAAAAATATGAATGACAATACTCACAAAATCATTGTAGATTTTAATGGTGTTGGGTTCATGAGTCGTGCATTTGCTCAAGAATATATTTACCAAAAAGAACAAATCTCTATTGAAATTGAAGAGAAAAACATGACTGAAAATGTTCGTAAATTATTTAATGTAGTTATAAATCATTATAATAAGAATAAGCATGAAATTAGCGACTAATAAATAAATATTTTTTAAATGGGGATTAATATTAGGGATTTGAAACAACACAGTCATTTTAATGGTTTTAATTATTATTTATGGTTTTAATTATGAAATTTGCAACAACAGTAATATCGTCCATAGAGTTTCATGGGAAAATGTCTCTTGTGATATTCATGTCAACATGTCTTTTAAAATGCCCATTTTGTCATAATGGGGATTTAAATGAAGAAGATAAAGAGTTATCAGAGATATTTAAAATCATTGATAATAGTTTAGATTATATTGATGCTGTTGTTATCTCAGGTGGAGAACCTTTAAATCAGATTGATGATCTAGAAAAAATATTAATCTATTGTAAATCATTTTCACTTAATACTAAGTTAGATACAAGTGGAGTTTATCCTGATAAATTAAAAAGAATTATAAAATTAGTTGATTATATAGCTATTGATGTTAAAGCCCCATTTAAGAAGTATGAAAAAGTAATTGGTGAAGATATAGGCTGGGATGTGAAAGAAAGTATTGGAATAGCCAATAAATCTGAAAACACTTATGTTGAATGTAGAACTACCTATGTTCCATCTTTAATCTCTCATGAAGATATTGAAGAAATAGCTAAAACTATAAAAGCTGATGAATACACAATACAACAATTTAGAAATCAAAATGTGCTTGATAAAAAATTAGAAAATGTAGAAAATCCGGATGTTTATGAGCTACAATCAATAGCAATAAAAGTTAAAAAGTATTTTAAAGTAGTTAAAATTAAAAGTGCAGAATTTGGACTTGAAACTGTGGATTAATAATTTCTTGTATAATTTTGACTGTAAAATTAGTAACGGTTAATTTTGATATTTGCTCATCTTTTGTAAAGTTCTATAAGAGGTTTCCACACAATTTTGAAAAGATTAGATTGGAGTAAATCAATTTATTTATAATTTAACCATGTATTTAATTATTTTACTTTATAGCCTTTTACCTAATAGATTATTCATTTCTTTTATATGTGGTGTGAGAAAAAAGTTTGATAAAGAACTATATAATTTAAGATTCTCTTTTTAAGCATTTTATTTTACATTTAGCTTCGGTTATTATTCCATTTTTAATTGACTTGTCTTTAAGTGCTAATGCGATTAATGAAACATTATTAAATAGTATTCTTTCTCATAGATTTGTTTAAAGCTTTCATTAATTAGGGAATTCAATGATTATTTTTGTATTAGTACACTGTATTTAATTTCGGAAATGGCTATATGATCATCGTTTTCTTTAATCATAGCATTCAATTATTCCATGACCAATAATCACTTCTCCACTTATTTAATGCTAAGTGTATTTAGCCATGTTAAAAAAATAGCTGAATAGAATTTTCATTTTTTTATTGTTTTCAGATAATTTGCGATTAAATGGTAAAATATTGAAATCTTTATTTTTAATTTCTTGGCTAATTTATCACATTCCCCCTTTTTAATTCATTCCCACATATCTTTTTTAAGATTAGTAAATTCATCTTTAACACTATCAATATATAATTCTCTGTAAAGATATCCTTAAAATCTTCTTCAACTTCAAAATTAGGTATTTTAAGAATATAATAAATTTTATCATCTTCAACGAATTCTTTTTCAATTGTTAAATAGCCTGCTTGAAAAAGAAATGTTGTTTCATAATATTATTTAAATCAATTGCGTCCAAATCAGTTTCTTTTAGTACTGTTTCTTTGAAATAATCTTTAGTTGTCTTTTTTTCTTAAATATTTCGGCTATGAAATTTAGTGTTCCTGTTGAAACCCAGGAACTTGAAAATTTCTTTTTATCAAAAGCATTTAAAGTTGAATAGGGATTAAACACTTTATTTATTCCATCCCAACTATAACCATCATAAAAATAATTAATTTTATCCAAAGATTGTTTATAAGTGTAATTATTTTTATCTGCTATTAATTGTATGTAATCATGATAATATTCTTATAATTCAGCATGTATTATACCACAGATATTAGAATAATCTTTATCTAAACTGAGTTCTGTTAGATTGTTAAATGTTGAGAAAACTGATACTTTGGTGAATTTACTAATCCCTGTTATGAAGACAAATTTAAGATATTTTTCACTTTCTTTTAAAACATTATAAAACTCTTGTAGTACCTCTTGATTTCCATTAGCAATATTTATATTATTTAAATTTTTAAGTATGGGTGGGCATCATATTCATAAATTAAAACAACCAATTTATCTTATTATTTTCTGATATTTTTTCTTCCTTTAAAAAGTTTTCTAAGGTAAATATGAATAATGATTTTCCAAATCTTCTTGGACGAGAAAGAAAATAATATGTTTTGTTATGATCCAGTAATTGTTTAATAAACGATGTTTTATCAACACAAATCATCTTATCAGTGATTAATTTATCAAAGTCAGCTATAACCTAAATATAAATCGTCTTTAATGTTTTCCATTATAATTCTCCTGTTTTTTATATAAGTTTTTAATAATATTTTTATTATAATAAATAACTATAATAACATGATGATTTTATCTTTTAAACTATATTATTTATTTATAATGTACTGTAAATTTAGCATGTTTTTCGGATTTGAAAAATTACAAATGATATACATTAAGAGTCAGTACATATATTCCGATTTAAGAACTCCCAGTATTTTAGAAAGATACCTATGAAAATCATAATAATATGAACTGTACAAAAAAGTTAAAAATGAATTTAAAATATAAAATCACACCCATATTCTTAAGCTATGTAATTTTTTAGCAATATTATCTTTTTAGATTATCAATTAGGTGATGTTGTTGTTTTAATAAAACTATTTTATTTGATTCAATGTCATGTTGTAGTAAAATTCCAGGACCTATAAATGAATTAAATCCAACTATGACTCCTGGAGAGAAACTTGTATTAATTCCTGTTTTTACTTTATCGCCAATAATTGAACCAAGTTTTCTTCGTCCTGTACTTGTTTTTTGACCTTTAACATTCATAAAAATTGTTTTATCATCAAAACGTAAGTTAGCAACATTTGTTCCTGCTCCAATATTGCAGTGTGATCCAATTACGGAATCTCCAACATAACTAAGATGATTAATACTTGTATTTTCCATCACTATTGAATTTTTAATCTCAACAGCATTCCCAATTCTTACATTATCTCCAAAATAGCTATTACCTCTTATATAACTATTAGGTCCTATATCACAATTTTTACCTATGTAAACTGAACCTTGAATATAAACACCTGAACGTATTATACTTCCTTCATCTAAGAAAATCTTACCATTAATTTTTGCTCCATCTTCAATTACCCCATTAATGTTTTCTTTAATATTTTCTATAAAAGTACCATTAATATCCAATAAGTCCCATGGCATCCCAACATCAACCCATTTTTTATCTGTTATAAACCCTTTAATTTTTTTATTATCTTTAATTTGAAGAGATAATGAATCAGTGATTTCATATTCTCCTCTTGAAGAAATCTCTGTTTTAGCTATTTTATCAAAAATATCCTTATTAAAAATATAGATTCCTGCATTAATTAGATTGCTTGGAGCTTCTTCTTTTTTTGGTTTTTCAATTATGTTTTTTACTAAAGAATCTTTTATCTCCACAACACCATAATGGCTTGGGTCTTCTACATTGGTTAATACCATTAAAGTATCATATTTAGAGTTGTCATAATCATTAATGATTTCTGATATTAATTCTTTATCAAGTATAATATCTCCATTTAAAACAATTAAATCATTATCGTTAGCAAAATCCTCACCATAAGAAATAGCATCTGCTGTTCCATCTGGTTTTTTCTGTGTTTTGTATGTGATGTTAACTTTAAAATCTTTTCCATTATTAAAATATTCTTTAACTAATTCTTCTTTATAATTTACAATTAATAAAATATCTTTAATCCCACTATCTCGCAGTGCCTCTATATTATACTGAATAATTGGTTTTCCAGCAACATGAAGCATAGTTTTTGGCTTAGTTAAGGTTAAAGGCCTCATTCTTCTTCCTTCACCAGCACTTAATATAATTGCTTTCAAGTAAACATCCCCATAATTATTAACTTTCCATTTTTATAAATAAAATACTATTTGTTTTAATTATCTAATTAAAACATGACTAAATTAATATTTATTTATCTATTATTTATATTACTACTATAATATTTATACATATAAAAAGCACATTAAAATAAATGATGTCATAACTGTTTAATTTATAAACTCATAGTATGATTCTTCTGCACATGATTTGCAAATACTCTCACCATTTCTTATAATGTATTTGTTGTCTTTTACAACTTCATTACAAATGGGGCATACTATTTTATTAAATTTTTTATCTTTATAATTCAATTTTTCTAGATCTATTTTTACTTTACGAGTGGAAAAAAGTTCTTCATTTGGTATTTCACTGAGTCGTTTAACTAACTCTTCACCATTTTCAGATGTTTTCTGATTTTTAATATCTTCATCCGTAAGTCTAATTCCTTCACCAGTAGACTTTTTATAGAAAGTAGCAGCATATTTACCATGATCTATTACAATTAAAGATTTTTTACCTATTCTATATTTAGTTACAACTTGAATAGCATCAGCCATACATCTACCTATTTCAACAAAAACTATTAAATCCTCATGTTCCTTATTAAGGTTTAATCCTAATTGTTCAAGAGCGTGTATTGCCATTTTAGT
>JAITXE010000007.1 GCA_031284925.1 Methanobrevibacter sp. | reverse complement strand
CCTCCTTATTGTAGTGGTGTAATTCATTTAGGTACAGCTCGAAATAAAATTATAAAAGATACTCATATTCGTTATAAGAGTATGAAAGGATTTAATATTAGAAGACAACCAGGATGGGATGCTCATGGATTACCTATTGAACTTAAAGTTGAACAAGAGTTAAAATTTAAAAATAAACAAGATATTGAAGAAAAGTACGGAATTGATAATTTTATTGATAAATGCAGTGAATTTGCTCTTAAAAATAGAGATTTAATGACTAAACAGTTTAAAAGTCTTGGGATTTGGTTAGATTGGGATGATTCATATATTACAATAGATCCAAAGTATATTGAATCTGCTTGGTGGACACTTAAAAAGGCAAATGAGAAAAATTTACTTATAAAGGACTTCAGAGTTATTAGTCTTTGCCCTAGATGTGAAACTGCTCTTGCAGCTGGTGAGATTGATTATGAGATTAAGGAAGACCCATCAATATTTATTAAATTTCCTCTAGAGCAAAACTATCTAGAAGATAATGAACTTAATGAGTATTTTTTAGTTTGGACAACAACACCTTGGACTCTTCCTGCTAATTTAGCCATTAGTTATAATCCTAATTTTATTTATGCTTTTATAAAATACAACGATGAAGTATTAATATTAGCTGAGGCATTAATCAAGCAAATATTTGGAGAGGAAGATTATGAAATTTTAAAACTCATCAGTGGAGATAAACTTCATGGAATTAGCTATATCCCCCCACTTATAGATGAAATTCCTAAACAAAAGGAGTTTAAAAATATTAAAGATTCCGATGAAGAAAATATTAATTATTATAAAACATTACCTGGAACTCATGTTGAGTTAACTGAAGGTACTGGTCTGGTTCATACTGCACCAGGACATGGTTTGGATGATTTTGAATTAGGTAAAAAATACGATTTACCCATTTTTTCTCCAATTACAATATCTGGAGCTTTTAATGGGGATGGTGGTAAATATGAAGGAAGATACACAAAAGATTGTGATAATGACATCATCAAAGATTTAGATTCTAAAAATATCTTATTTAAAAATGAAACAATTAATCATAGATATGGACATTGTTGGAGATGTAATTCTCCAATTCTTTACGGTGCTACTGAGCAATGGTTTTTAAAGGTAACTGAGATAAAAGATAAAATGTTATCTAAATTGGATGAAGTAAATTGGGTTCCATCATGGGCTGGTGAAAGTAGGTTTGGGAATTGGGTTGAAAATGCACAAGATTGGACTATTTCCCGTCAAAGATATTGGGGGATCCCAATTCCAGTTTGGACATGTCAAAAATGTGGTAAAATTAAGGTTATTGGTTCTTTAAAAGAATTAAAAGAGAATGCAACTAGCAATATAACAGTTGATGATTATAAAATTCTCCACAGACCCCATGTTGATGATGTCCTCTTTAATTGTGATAAGTGTGATGGTACAATGAAAAGAATTTCTGATGTTCAGGATGTTTGGATTGATTCTGGTGTAGCTGGATGGGCATCATTATATTATCCTCAAGAAAAAGATGAATTTAATAAATGGTATCCATACGACTTTATTACAGAAGGCCATGATCAAACAAGAGGATGGTTTTACTCACAACTTGGAGCAGGAATTATTGCAATGGATGAAGTTCCATATAAAAATGTTTTAATGCATGGCTTTGTTTTAGATGAAGATGGAAAGAAAATGAGTAAATCTTTAGGCAATGTTATAAATCCAGAAGAAGCTATAGAGAAATATGGTGTAGATATTTTAAGATTTTATCTTCTCTGGGCAAGTAAACCATGGGATGATTTAAAATTTGTTTGGGATGAATTAAACAATATAAAGAAAATGTTTAATATACTATGGAATGTTTACCTATTTTCAACCACATACATGTCATTAGATGAATTTAATCCTAATAAAAATAATATTAAACTTAGAGATGAAGATAGATGGATCATATCTAAAGCAAATTCTTTATCTAAAAAAGTAAGTGAAGATATGGAGAATCTACTTTTTCATAAAGTTACAAGAAGAATTAAGGAATTTATATTAGAAGATTTAAGCCGGTGGTATGTGAGATTAATTAGAGGAAGAACATGGGTTGAAAAAGATGATCCTGATAAATTAGGGGCTTATTATAGTCTATATCTTTCTTTAGAAATTTTAATAAAAACACTCTCCCCAATTGCACCTTACATTAGTGAAGAAATCTACCAAAACTTAGTAGCTGATATTAAAGATGGTTCAATAGAAAGTATTCACATGGAAGATTGGGTGTTTTCTAATGATGATATAGATGTTAGTTTGGAAGAGAACATGGACATTGTAAAACATATTATTGAAGCGGTTGCAAGAGGAAGAGACATAGCTAAATACAAGTTAAGATGGCCAGTTAAAGAAATAACAATAGTATCTCAAGAAGATAAAGTAATAAATGCGATTAATTCACTTGAAAAGGTTATTAAGGATCAATCAAATGCTAAAAACATTATCTCTTTATCAAAGTTTCCAAATCTTAATTATACTTGCAAAGCTAACCCAAAAACATTAGGTCCAAGAATTAGACAAGATATAAGAATTGTTAATGAATTTCTAGAAAATAATAATGCATCTAAACTCAAAGACATATTAGATAAAGAAGGAAAAATAGTCATTGAAGATGAAACTATAACCATCTTTGATAATAAAATTATTGAACTTTCTCAAGAAGATATTTTATTTGAAACCATATTTCCTGATAATGTTGCAAGTAGTGAATTTGAAGGTGGAACGGTATTTATAAACACTGAAATGGATGATTCAATATTATTTGAGGCGATGGCACGTGAACTTATAAGACGTGTTCAAGATATGCGTAAAGATATGGATTTAGATATTGAAGATAATATTTCAGTCGTTATAGAATCTTCAGATAGATTTAAATCTTTTCTTACAGACCAACTATCTTTTATTTCTACTGAAGTAAGAGGAAATAGTATAAAATTTCAAAAGATAAGTGATGATTCAGATGGAAATTATAAAAAAGACTGGAAAATAGAGGATGAAAACATTAAAATCTTAATTTCTAAATAATTTAGGGGTTTAGTCAATATTCAAAATCCAGATTTGTCTCAGGAAAATTTTTCTTTCATAATCTTAAGAATGATTCATGACAATCAATCAGCAGATTTTTATATTCTATCATGAAAATTTTCTATTATTGGAATATTCAGCTATATGGGATCTAATTCTGTTTTATCATGTCCATGTCATTTTTTTAAATATCTATTTTTTTCGTGGGTTGCTTAATACCCATTTTTGGTAATGTTTTCCACCATAGTAAATGGGAAATATTTATCGTATGGATATGGTGAGAAATACTATTTTCTCTCTCGCCCAAGAATATTTGGGAAAAACACTATTTCTTTCAACTCTAAAACATTTTTTAAAGGAGAAAAAGAATTTATTTAAAAAACATACATTTATGAAAAGTGGGGGGAATATCTTGTAATACGAATCTCCATGAAAGAACTATCGAATGAAAGTCTCGATATTTTAAAAGAAGATCTCTTAGTACTAGTTGAAAATATTGCTAAAGAAAATAATATTAAATTAAGTGAAAAATGGATTTTACACGATTAAATTTGGTGAATTAATTAAAAAATTATCAGAAAGTAACAAAAAAATAAGGGTGTTGTTTTAATTGATGGATATGATGCTCCAATTCTCAGTAATTTAGATGATATGAGTTTAGATGATGAAAATCGTAGAGTATTACAAGCATTTTATAATATCTTAAAAGAAAAAAGATGATTATCTTAAATTTGTTTTTATAACAGGACTCACTAAATTTACAAAGTATCTGTTTTCTCAACATTTAATAATTTATCTGAACTTAGTTTAGATAAAGATTACTCTACTATTTGTGGTATAAACCCATCAAGAGAATTAGAAAATTATTATCCTGATCATTATTCAAGTCATCGCAGATGAAAATAGTTACAGTTATAAAGAAGCTTGAGATAATATTAATTATTATTATGGTGGTTATAGTTGGGATGGTAAAAATAAGGTTTTTAATCCTTATTCTACTCTTAGAGCTTTATTATAAAGAAAATTCTCAAGTTCCTGGTTTTCAGCAGGAACACTGAGTTTCATAGCTGAAATATCTAAGAGAAAAAGGATAAATGAAGATTATTTTAAGCCAACAAAGTTAGATGGAACTGATTTGGATGCTATTGACTTCAATAATATTAATGAAACAGCATTATTTTTTCAAGCAGGTTATTTAACAATTGAAAAAGAATTCAGTGAAATGAACAAATACATAAAAAAGATTACTGGTTACCATATGAGGGTAGCAGAATTAGCCTATTTGCTTTAGCATTTAAAGATGAAAAAATAGATAAAAATGCCATTATAACCTGTAAGATGTAAGATAGAAGATTTCAATTGGCATCAAGTAAATGATGAAGATTATTAACACTTAAAAAATCCCAATAAACCAAGGATTGCAAATATATTTGAAATGGATAAACTAATAACTTTAAAAGAAATTAAAGGCTTAAACTGAAAATAGTTAGTATTAGCACAATAGAAATTGTAGATAGGTATTTGAATTCTTAAAAAAGAACTTAAAAGTAAATATGCTTGGCATATATCCTAAAAATAAAGTTAAGCAATTAAACTTACATAATCTTAGCAATGAATTGAAAATATTCTATTTATAAGTTTAATGGGTATTTCTATAAGGGGGAATAGTTAAATTTATAAATATGACCTTTAAAGTGAAAAATCAGATAGTTTATAATGCCATTTTTTTAATTTAATTTTATTTTTACAGTACCTTTTTTTTAAATAAAAAGTATATCTATAATTAGATAAGTTATATTAATGTTTAATTATATATTTATAATAAGTAAATTTTTATTATTTAAAATTAAATAATTAAATATTCTGAATAGAATAGATTTTAAAATCATGTCATGATTAAACTATAATTTTATTTAATAGGTTTATCATCTTGTTAATATACTTTTTCTTTAATTAAAAATGGAATAAAAGAAGATATAAATTTTGCAATGCTTAACAACACTATAGTTAAGAAGAGACTATTTAATATATACTAATTACTGGTGGTGAGTTTATGAAAGTTACTAAAATTACTGAAACAGCACTTAGGGATGCTCATCAATCAATTATGGCTACAAGGATGAGAACAAGAGATATGTTACCCATAGTTGAAGAGCTTGATAAAATTGGATATTTTTCTGTGGAAGCATGGGGAGGAGCAACTTTTGATACTTCTATCAGATATCTTAATGAAGATCCATGGCAGCGCTTAAGATTAATTAAAGAACATTTAAAAGATACACCTCTTCAAATGCTTATTCGTGGTCAGAATTTAGTGGGATATAAGCATTATCCTGATGATATAGTGGAAAAATTCGTGGAAAAATCTTATGAGAATGGTGTTGATATATTTAGGGTATTTGATGCTTTAAATGATGTTAGAAATATGAAACAAACAATTAAAACAGCTAAAGCACAAGGGGCTCATGTTCAAGGGACAATTAGTTATACAATTAGTCCAGTTCATACATTAGAAAATTTTGTTGAATTATCTAAGGATTTAGAAGCTTTAGAATGTGATTCAATCGTTATTAAAGACATGGCTGGGTTAATTTATCCTATAGATATTTATAAATTAGTTAAACTCTTAAAAGAAGAAACTGATCTCTTAATAGGAGTACACTCTCATTCTACAAGTGGAATGACTCCTATTAGTTATTATACAGCATGTGAAGCAGGAGCTGATATTTTAGATACAGCCATCTCCCCATTAGCATGGGGTGCTTCTCAACCACCAACAGAAAGTATTGTGGCAGCACTTAAAGGAACGCAATATGATACAAAACTGAATTTAAAACTTCTTAACAATATTAAAAAATATTTTGAAGGTATTAGGGAAAAGTATGCTGGATTAATTGATCCAATTGCTGAGAAGATTGATACCGATGTTTTAATATATCAGATTCCTGGTGGAATGCTTTCAAATCTAGTTTCACAACTAAAAGAACAAAATGCGTTGGATAGATATCATGATGTTCTAGAAGAAATGCCACGAGTTAGAAAAGATTTAGGATATCCTCCACTTGTTACTCCGACAAGTCAAATTGTTGGTATACAAGCAGTAATGAATGTTTTAAATGGCGAAAGATATAAAATCGTTTCTAATGAAATTAAAAATTATGTTAAAGGGTTTTATGGAAGACCTCCAGATTCAATAAATCCGAAAATAGCTAAAATGATCATTGGAAATGAAAAACCAATCACTTCACGACCAGCCGATTTATTAAAACCCGAATATGAGTTTTATAAAGCTAAAGGTAATGAATTAGGTGTTATTAATAAAGAAGAAGATATTTTAACCTTGGCAATGTATCCTGCTATTGCACCTAAATTTTTAGCAGGTGAACTTGAAGAAGAAGAATTAATATCAATTAAACAAGCAGTAATAGATAATGTAAATATTGAAATTCCGACAGAATACACTGTAGAAGTAGATGGGGATCTTTTTGATGTAAAAATATTACCAACAGGATATTTAAATATAGAAGAACAAAAAAACTCTCCTAAAGGTGATGCTGAAGGAGGTGTTCTTTCAATTATGCAAGGAATGATTTTAAAACTTAAAGTCAATATTGGCGATAAAATTAAAAAAGGAGATATTTTAGCTGTTGTTGAAGCAATGAAAATGGAAAATGATATTGAATCAGAATTTGATGGAGTAATAGAAAATATTTTTGTAGAAGAAGGAGATTCTATTAGTGCAGGGGATATTTTAATGGTAATTAAATAATCATTTATTCAATTAAAAGAAAAAGTTTGATGAAACTTTTAGTTTAACCATTAAGATTATATATATTAAACGACAAATTATTTTTTTTAGAAGAATTTAATATATAATTATCATGTTTTTATTAGATTTCTCAATTATTTTGAATTTGAAAATGCAGGATATTTTGTTTTATCACTGAAGTTTAAATGCATTCAGTAAATATATGAATTTAAAATAGATTAAATTATTAAAATGGTTTTTATGGTTTCATGTAACTATTGTGGTCAAGAAAACAAAGATGGAAATTTAAAGTGTTCTAATTGTGGTAAACCATTGAGTTTAATATGGGATGAAACATCAAATAACATATTTAAAAAAAATCCAGATCATTTTCAAAAAGATGATTCTCTTGCTGATGACTTTAAATATAATAGTTTATATAAAGAAAATAAGATATATAATAAGGTTAAAGAAAATAAAAAATCTGAAATTTCCAATTTTTATATGGAGTGGGATGTTATTGTAGCTACAGCATTAACTGTTATAATATTAACCCCCATTTTTAACAGGTTATTTCCACCATTGGGATATATTATGCCTTTATTAATTTCATTAATTTATTTATTAATGGCTATTAAAAATAAACCAAGTTTAATAATAGCTATTCCTCTTTCATTCATAGTCACATGTGCATTTACAGCTTTTTTAAGTTTATAATTAATTTTTAATATTTTATAATGCAACAATATTTTTACATTGATACAATGCAAAACATTTATATACTATTATAATAAATTTAATATGTTGTTAAAATATTAAATATTATTTATAGACAATAAAATTAAATAATTATTTGGACTTAATTATTAAAAAAATTGAGAATAAGAACTTAAAGCCTATTTTTGTTCAATGCCGTCGTAGCTCAGTAGGTAGAGCGTTCGGCTGTTAACCGATTGGTCACAGGTTCGAGCCCTGTCGACGGCGTTTAAAAGGGCCCATAGCTTAGCTAGGTAGAGCGTCTGGCTCATAACCAGGAGGTCATGGGTTCGAATCCCATTGGGCCCATGGGTTTTAAATGTTAAAATAAATAAATTTAAAATCAACTAAATAATCATTAATTTTATAAAATATAAATAATTTAAATTAATTATTTTCTAATTAATGATTTTTGTGAAATGAATTACTATAAATTGAAAATATTAATAATTTATAATCTATAATCTATAAATGTTTAATTATATCTATCAAATTAGTACATGCTCTGGTGGTGTAGTCCGGCCAATCATTTCGGCCTTTCGAGCCGAAGACTCGGGTTCGAATCCCGGCCAGAGCATTTATCTTTTATTAAAATATTCAATTGGAGTCTTTTTAATGAAAGTCCTCTTTTAATCAAAGCGGGGGTGCCCGAGCTGGTCAAAGGGGACAGGCTTAGGACCTGTTGACATAGGTCTACCAGGGTTCGAATCCCTGCTCCCGCATTAAAAGTTCCACAAATTTAGACACAAAATATAATATTAATATCTTAAAATATTCAAACTTTTTACAACTAAGATTTAAATCTTAAAAAAATCTGATTGTAAGTGCATATTTAGACTAAACTTTATTTCATATATTTTCATTTAATACATTGTGCCGGGGTGGGGTAGCTTGGTTATCCTACGGGACTGTGGATCCTGTGACTCGGGTTCGAATCTCGGCTCCGGCCCCATTTTTATTAAAAATTTAATAAAAACATTTATATACTATCTTCAATAAATCATTAATTGGAGTAAATGTAGATTTTTTATTATTTTATTTCACAAATTATAAAATATTAATTTTTTTTAGAAAACATATAATTTTATTAAATTAATTTATTAAAACCAAAATTATTTTAAAATGAAATTGTTTTTAGAAAATAAATAAATTCACATAATGTTTATGCATGTTCATTTAGCAGGGTGGGGTAGTCTGGTGATCCCGCGGGGCTCATAACCCCGAGAGTCCTAGTTCAAATCTAGGCCCTGCTATTAAATTATCTTTAAAGCTATTAAATATATAAAAAACAGATATTAAATAAAATATTATAGATCACTTATCCTTATTTAAGAATTTTTTTATTAATATTCAACTTTATACTTTTTACCATTTGCCAGATTTTAAAAAATCATGTTTTATTCATTAAAAACATTGTCTACATACAAATTTATTTCTTTAAGATAATTTTATAAATTTTTAATTTGTAAAAATTCATTTAATCGCAAGTGTTAATTTAGCAAAATATTTATATGTAATAAAAAGAATACACAAAATCAATCCTTTTTATAAATATTTAATTCATATTATAATATTATTAATTATTTCATTAACTAAAAGATTATTTTTCTTTAAAAATTAAAAGTTTTATTAATAGATTATGCATTATTGATAATAAATAGATCATGACTGGAGGAAATACAATGGTAGATGATATTTTAAGAGATGTTTCTGGAATATTAAAACATATAATGGAGAATACAACTGTTCCAAGAAATATAAGAAGAGCTGCAGATGAATCTAATAAAATTTTAAATAAGTCTGATAAAGATTTAACTGTGCGTGTAAGTGAAGTAATTTTAATATTAGATAACATTAGTAACGATCCAAATATCCCTGTTCATGCAAGAACATTAGTTTGGGAGATATTAAGTAAATTAGAATCTATTAAAACTTAATTCATAGGTTCTTTTCACTTGATAGATTAAAAAATCATTTAAAAAAAAAACTATTTTTTACATTTCTTAAATGCTTCAATTTTTATCTAAATTATTTACTTATCTATTTTTGATAAAATCTGTTGGGTAGATGTAAATGTTCAACATTATATGATAGTTTAAATCTTCTTTTTCATTTTTACAATCAAACAGTACTAAGACTCTTTTTTATAATTCTCTTATTCTTTTTATTTCATCTGCACTGATCTCAGATTAGTTATATTTGAAGAATTTCATAAAATGAATTTAAGTATTTAAAATCTTAAATAATTCATAATTTTTAATAAATAGTAATATGGTGTAATATTATAATATTATAGCTAACAATTATTAAAAAATAACATACTAAATTAAATATTTATAACATTATTAACCTTTATTCATGATATTAAAACGATTTATTTCATCTTAAAAAAATTATCAAATAGATTTATATATAATATTAAGCCTAAATAATTATTTTTATAAGAAATTATTCATTAAATTTTTTAAAAATAATTAGTTTTTACAATCAAAAGTTTAAAAACATCCACAAAAATTTACATTCTCTTATCAAAACAAAATTTATTAAGAAAAAGTTCAGTGGGAGGAGGATTAAACATAATGGACAAATTAAAAAGAGATTTTTTATCAATCTCAGATATAAAAAATGAAATAGATGAAATATTAGATTTAGCCATAAGTTTCAAGAATGGGAAGATAACAGGCAAACCACTTGAGGGTAAATCATTGGCTATGATATTTCAAAAGTCATCAACTCGTACAAGAGTTTCATTTGAAGTAGGAATGTATGAACTTGGTGGAAATCCTTTGTTTTTATCTTCTTCCCTACTTCAAATGGGTAGAGGAGAGTCAATTGCAGATACTGCGAAAGTTTTAAGTAGATATGTGGCGGGGATAATGATTAGAGCTACATCTCATCAAACTGTAATTGAGTTTGCTAAAGAAGCCAATGTGCCAGTAATTAATGGACTTACAGACTTAGAACATCCATGTCAGGCATTAGCAGATATACAAACAATATATGAGAAAAAAGGAGATTTCAATAGGAAATTAGGTTATGTGGGTGATGGAAATAATGTATGTAATTCACTTCTTCTAATATCTGCTTATTTAGGAATGGATATTTCAATAGCTACTCCAAAAGGATATGAGCCAAATGAAAAGATTATAAATCAGGCAAAAAACATTTCAAAAGAAACTGGTTCAAATATTCTAATTACAAATGATGAGAAAGAAGCTGTTTTTAAAGCAGATGTTGTCTATACTGATGTATGGATTAGTATGGGTGATGAAGAAGATGAAGAAATTAAGAGGAATAAATTTTTAAAGTATCAAGTAAACACAGAGCTTATGAAATTAGCTAAGGATGATGCAATATTCATGCATTGCCTTCCAGCTATTCGAGGGGAAGAAGTTGTAACTGAAATCATTGACGGTTCACAATCAGTAGTAATAGATCAAGCAGAAAATCGATTACATGCTCAAAAAGCAATTCTTTACTATTTATTAAAATAAACACAAATTTTATAAATTCTAAATTAAGGATGAGTTAAATTGAGAAATAATAAACTTTTAAACATACCTGCAAAGATTTTTGATAGAATCAGATTATATGTGGATGCAAATGGAGTTCTTATTTCATCAAATTCTAATTTATCTATTGTTGGAGATTTAAATCATTCTAAAGGATTTGATGTGGTTAATAAGATTTTTATTTCATTTAATAATAGTTCTAATAATAAAATTAGAGAAAGCTATATTAGTCACTCTTTTCAAGTTAAAGAATGGTTCCTTGAAAATTCATCAAATATTTCCATAATAAACTTCATTAACAATTCGTTAGAAAAAATTAACATTTTCAATGATTTAGAATTAGTTGTTAATAAAAAAAATAATAATAATTATAACTTTAAAGATGCTAAACTTGATTTAGGTCAAATTATAATTGTAAATGATGAATTAAATTATAAAGAGTTATTAATACTTTATAAAATAGCTATTAAGCATAGAGAAAAATATTTCGCATATAAAAATCTTCCTCATAACATCCGAGAATTTCTAAATGAAAATGAATTTTTAGCTATTGCATCTATTAACTCTTCAAATGAGGACGAATTTTCACTGATTGATAGTAAAAATCCCCAAAATAAAGATTTTAATAATATTAAAAAAGAATTCATAGAATCTATAAATAAAACATTTCCCTTATTCTTTAATAAATTAAACCTTGATTTTGGAATATTGGATTATATATATGACTTAGATTTTAATCTAAATGATCTTGTAAATGCCGGAGTAGAACTTTTAGAGGGGGTTGATGACACACAAGAGATTAGGGATAGATTAAAAAGTCAATTATTACTATCTATCTCGGATATTAATGTTATAGCATTAATAATTTCAGCTATTAGATGTGAAGAAGATTTCATGGATGGAAAAGTTCGAGAGGTTGATGTTACTGATGATCCAGCATATCTTTACACGGATGAAGTTTTAGGTTTAGCCATTGCAAATCAAATTGCTGGAACAAAAGCAACTTTTAATTTTAAAAGATATGATGAAAATAAACCAGGAATATTATCTAAATTAAATCCTATGAGTGATGATATTTTTGCTGGACTTATAGCTGGAGCAATGTCTAAAATATTTGAAGAAAATTAATTAATAGCTATTAAATATTTTAAAGAAACAGTTATATTTACTACTAAAATAATATTAATTAGAATTATTTTTGCCATTATAAAAATTATATGGAGACTTCAATTTCAGAAATTATTATCTATAAAAACATTATTTCATATACATCCACTATATTCTTTTAGGATAATTCATTAAAAATTTTTTAAGATGAAAAATCAGATCTCCTGTTGATGGTGATAAATTTTTTCAAATGACTTTATATTTATCTAATATTAAGCCATATTTGAAGATTTTCCAGAACTTAATATTTGATCTCGATGATTTTCCTTGTTTTTCTTAATCCATATATTAATGTTGATACATATGAGAAAAAAGGTTTGATTTTGGATGTTGAACTTGAAACGGATAAATTGTTTCATCAATATAGAATCACAGATACAAGCTCAATCAGATTTTGGCATGAGATTATTTTTTTTATCTATGCTGAATGTTTCCGAAAGACTTAAATAAAGGAGAAGATTATAATTCATTAAAAAAAAAATTATAAAACATTGTGATACTCGGATATGAACTTAAGAATAAACCAG
>JAITXE010000022.1 GCA_031284925.1 Methanobrevibacter sp. | reverse complement strand
ATTTATTGATTTATTTTTCCAAACCACATGCTTTTCGAAGTTTAGCTCCAGTAATTTCAATTTCATCTTCATGTTCAATAGCTCTTAATCTGTTAAGCATTGGTTGTTTAGATAGATTTTCCATAGTCCATTCCTTAGTGAATTTGCCTTTTTGAATTTCAGTTAAAATTTTCTTCATTTCTTTCTTGGATTCTTGGTTAATAACTCTTTCTCTTCTACTTAAACCGCCAAATTCAGCAGTATTACTTACGTCATTCCACATTCCAGCAAAACCTTTTTCATAGATTAAATCAACAATTAATTTCACTTCATGGCATGTTTCAAAGTAAGCTATTTCTTTTTGATATCCTGCTTCAACTAATGTTTCAAATCCAGATTTAATTAACTCAGTAATCCCACCACATAAAACTGCTTGCTCCCCAAATAAATCTGTCTCAGTCTCTTCTTTAAAGCTTGTTTCAAGTATTCCTGCTCTTGATAAACCACAAGCTTTTCCCATAGCTAAAGCAATTTGTAATGCATCTCCAGTCCCATCTTGTTCAATAGCTACAAGTCCAGGAATTCCAAAATCCTCAAGATAGGTTCTTCTAACCATTGACCCTGGTCCTTTTGGAGCTATCATTGTTACATTAACATCTTTTGGAACTTTTATATATTTAAAATGTATGTTGTATCCATGTGAAAAAGAAACTGTATTTCCACTTTCAATATAAGGAGAAACAGATTTTTCATGAACATCCGCTTGGACTTCATCAGGTAATAAAATATGAATAATATCTGATTCTTTTGAAGCTTCTTCAACAGTTTTAACATTCATCCCATCATCTATAGCTTTTTGCCATGATGCTCCACCTTCTCTAAGTCCAACAACAACATTTAATCCACTATCAGCCATATTTCTTGATTGAGCTCTTCCTTGACTACCATAACCTAAAACAGCTATTGTTTTATTTGCAAGTATTCCTGCATCTATATCTTTATCATAATACATTTTCATGTGAATCATCCCCCTAATTTAATTAATATATTTATACGGTGAATTTATATAAATTTTTTAAAAATTATTAAATTAAAATCACTAAACTTTAATAACTATATATTATTTATTAAAAAAATTCTATGATTATTTATTTTAACATATTAATTAAATATTAAACAATTAAATAAATAAAATATGTAAAATCCAGTGAATAATAAGGGTTATAATTAATCTATCCTGTTCATTTATATGATTCTTTTTTATATTATATAAATTTTATTTATTTATCTAAATTTAAAAAGGAAAATAGGAAATTTCATGAAAAAAATAGAAAACTCCAAAGAATTCTTAAAAAAAGAAAAAAATAATTAAATCAAATTGATACTGATTATAAGAAATTATTCAATTTTAAATCTATCTACTCAACTATATCATGATTTAAATCTTTATCATCTTCTATTTCACCTTCATTATAAATTAATCCAAAAATTCTTGATGTGAAGAAGAGAAGATAAGGGCTTTCAATAATTACAATAATAACTCCAATTCGAATTGGACCTATTGGAATTAGTCCAATAATAGAAAATATAGCTCCCATTATAAAACAAATTATATATGTGACAATGCCTAATCCTAAAAATTTTAATTTTCCAATTGCAGAAATTCTTTTGAAAATTTCTTTAAATCCAAAAAAAGCACTTAAATTTCCAGTTTCAGCAAACCTTCCAACCCCAATTATCGTTGCAAATGAGATTATTATAAATATTACAAATAATATTAAAGCTAAACAAGCTATAATAAGTAAATCTGATGAACTAATTGTTGATAAGATTTGGTTAGCTAAATCATTAATATTTGCTGGATTTATAGTGGTTTGATTTAAAATAGAAGGTAACTTTTCAACTAAATTGTTTAAACTCGGAATGGTGAAAAGTGCGACAATAAGCAATATTAATGAAATTATAGATAAAATAATAAAATAAATAACTCCTGCAACAAAGACTTTTATCCCATTTACTAAATTAGTGACAATTTGAAATATTGGAACATCCTCATTTTTTTCTATTGTATTTTTAGTTATACTAAATGCATATCCTGAAGCAAAAATATGTACAACTATAAATATAATCCCAAGCATAATTAATAAGAAACTAAACTGGCTATTTTCAAAAAAAGATATTATTTCAGGTATAAAAAAAAGAATGCCTAAAATAAAAAAACTTTTTAAATCTTTAAGTGGATATTTTAACCCATCTGAGAAAATTTCGCTAAAACTCATGATAATCACTCCTGTTAATTTATTATATATTAACTATTTAAATAAGAAAATTTCATTTTTTAAACAAATAAATTAGATATATCAATAAATTGACATTATCAATAAATTGACATGTTAAATTATAACTCTTCACTAATATATAAAGATTTAGAATGATAAATTTTTACCCAATACTAGTAACTTAAGAAATTTATTTTTTTACCTAAAAATATAAGGCATGAAATATTTCAAAAGAGAACAGTGCAAAAAGAGCATGGTTTTTTGGGCTTGAAAATCATGAAATGGTTAATTAAAAATCATAAGATATGCATAGTTTGAATTTTTCAGTTTAAATCAGGAATTATGTCCTTGAAAACCATGTTATAATTTATAATACTCTAAATACACGCTTAAGGTCTGTAAATATGAAAAAATAAGTAGTTTTTTGGAATATTTCTAAGTTTAACTGTATTGATTCTTTTATTAATTTTAGAAATTAAATCTAAAAATGTAAATATCTTAAAGCTTGCAAATCCTTTCTGGAGGTTCTCTTAAAGATATAATAGCATTAATTACTGAAAGGAGAGTTATTATAAAAAGAATTATATAACTATTAATAAAAAATCCCAAAAATCCAGTAAGAAATACTAAAATTATAATAAAGTAATGTGGAGTCCTATAATTTAAAATTATTCTATCTATACAGTTTTTCCAGTTAATTGAAGATATAAAAATTAAATTAAGTGAAATTAAAGAAACTACAAGGGATATACAAAGTAACCATGAGTTAATTGGAGCTGTGGGCGAGTGAATTATTTGTTTAATTCCTACTGCAACACCTAATATTCCTAGCATTAATGGAAAATGAGAATATATCCATAGTTGATATTTAGCTATAACTTTACCTTTTTCTCTAACTCTTTTTTCTGCACCATTTGCTTCTTCAAAATAACCCCACCAGAGAGTGAAAGATAATATTAATCCTATAATTCCAATACATGAAGTTAATAAGGTTAAATGCATTTCAGCCATTGTATCAACGATACTTACAATTGCCTCCCCAATTACAATTATTATAAATAAACCAAATCTTTCAGGGAGATGGGCTGGATGAGGTGGAAATTTAATATGTAACTCTCCTGCTGCAATAGGAGTTAATAGATCAGCTATTAATGCAAATATCCAAACAATAAAATTATAAGGATAAGGAACAGCTATAGAAAAAAGCCATATACATGCAGCTATGAAAAACCCAATTGAATAACGATCTGTAATTGGTTTTGACTCAGGTAATTCTCTTCCAACACCCCTATATTCTAATACCAATATCAACCTTAACAGCACATAGGATATAATAAAACCAATTCCAGTGGTAGTTGAAGCATGACTAACATTTAAAACCATTGCTGCCACGATTAATATCTGTGCCATGATTATTATTCTACTTAATATATCATCAGTACCAAAACGATCTAAAAAGTATGTTTGCCCAGTCCATGCCCACCAAATAGCAAAAAATAATGGAATTAATGTTAAAAAGTTTATTAAACTATAATCTTCACTTAAATTTAATGCTACTTGAGAAACTGCAGCAACAAATATTAAATCAAACAATAATTCCAACCAATTTGCATGTTTTTCACTTATTTCATCATTTAAAACTGGTGTAATAATGAAATCTTTTCTAAACTTCATAAAAATCTTAGTTAAAGTATATTTATTAATATTATATATAATTTCATATTAGATTTTTTAATGATTTTTTTAAAAATTTATAATTAAAATAATAATTAAATAAAAGGATTTATAAATATGGAAACTAAGCAAACTTTAATTAAGAATGGAACTTTAATAACAGCAAAAGATGGGTCAATTAAGACAGTTAAAAATGTATCAGTTTTAATTGAAAATGATAAAATAAGTGAAATATCAGATGAAATATCTGAAGCGGGTGTTGATAAAATTATTGATGGGGAAGGAAAGATTATAATGCCTTCTCTTATAAATACTCACACACATATTTCAATGAGTTTATTTCGTGGTTTAGCTGATGATCTAAAGCTAAATGAATGGTTAAAAGATCATATATGGCCTATGGAATCTAAATTAGATGGTGAGATTAGTTATTTTGGTGCTTTACTTTCAAATATTGAAATGATAAAATCAGGAACAACAACCTTTAATGATATGTACTTTTTTATGGAAGATGTTACTAATGCAACAATAGAAAGTGGGATTCGAGGATGTTTATCCAGCGGAATGATAGATTTTGGTGATGAGAAAAAAAGAAAAAATGAAATCAAGGATGCCTTAAAATTAATTAATTATTGTAAGAATAAAGACAGACTTAAAGCCTTTTTAGGTCCACACTCCCCAATTACCGTCTCTGAAGAACTTCTAATAGAAACAAGAAAAATAGCTGATAAATATAATACTAAAATTCATATCCATGTTAGTGAAACAAAAAAAGAAGTAGATGATATTTTAGATGCAAAGAATATGAGACCTTTTCAATATTTAGAGGATATTGGATTTTTAAATGATGATGTTATAGCTGCACATTGTGTTTGGTTAAGTGATAGAGAAATAGATATTATTAAAAAACATAATGTTAAAGTTTCTCATAATCCAGCAAGTAATATGAAGTTAGCATCTGGAATATCACCAGTAGCGAAATTACTTGATAAAAAAGTTTGTTTATCAGTTGGAACTGATGGTGCAGCATCGAATAATAATTTAGATATGTTTGAAGAGATTAAAATAGCTTCTCTTCTTCAAAAAGTTAACACATTAAATCCAAAAGTATTAAATGCTGAAGAAGCTTTTAAATCAATTACAATCAATGGTGCTAAAACATTAGGCTTAGAAAATGAAATTGGATCTATAGAAGTTGGAAAAAAGGCAGATATAATTTTAGTTGACACAATAATCCCAAATTTAACCCCAAATACTAATTCATTAATATCACATTTAATTTATTCTGCAAATGGATCTAATGTTGATACTACAATATGTAATGGCGAAATTTTAATGGAAAATAAAAAACTTAAAGTTTTAAATGAACAGAATATTATTGAAAAAGTTAATGATATTACTCAAAAACTTAAAAATTAATTGATTAAAGATTGTTAGATAAGGATTGAATGCTTTTAAAGTTTATTTATTAGTATCATTTGAAAAATGTTTTCAAACTTTAACACTGCTTATTTTTGTAAAAATTAATCTTAAATTGTGAAAAAAAAGTTAAATTTAAAGAATATTAATATATATCATAAAAAAGATAATATTAATTAATTTATTTTTATATCCTTTTGTGAAATTATTTAATTTTATTTAGATATTATTTCAATTAATTTTTATAAAACAAATTTTTTATTATCTTAAATAAATCAGACCTTGAAATGGAAATTAAAGATTTAAAAACATCTTTATCTAAAAAGTATACTTTCAGTATTAAATCACGAATAGGAAGTAAACCTACAATGCTTCAAATGCTACTAATTTTATTTATAAAATAGAGAGGATTAAAAAACATGAAGTTGATGAATTAATGAAGATTAATAAGGGAACTGATAAAAAATGGGTTAAGAATTGTGTTTTAAAAATTTTAGAAAAGATTAAAATAAATAATGATAGTTTATCTTTCTATAAAATAGAGAATGAACAATTTTCAAAAAATTTAAAGTTAATTGATAGTAACTTACCTTATATTCTTAGTCAAGTCCTATTATATCATTAGTAAAGAGAAGATATCTAATATAATAGTCATTAATAAAATGTTTAATTGATGAAAATCCTTTAAATTTATCTGATGATGAAAAAGTTTTGTTTTATAAATCTAATATTGCTGAACTTATTAAATCAACAACATTTGGCATGATACCCACTAAAAAATGGAATAAAGAATATGATGTGACTGGAGGAATTTTAACAGTTAAAAATGATGGAATGGTTTTACTTCACCATATTTTTTATAATAAAAACAATTAGACAAATATCTTTATCAAAATACTAAATTTGAAACTGCAAGTACTACAAGATATAAAACTGGAGATTTATATAAAATAAATGAGGAAGATAGCTATTATTTAAACTTAACTTACAGATAAGGATGAAATAAATCAGATGCGAAGATTGAATATTTATTAAATTTTTAATATAACTTTGTAACTTTTAAAAAATAAGTTTAAATTATCTATTAAAGTTAAATATTAAAATTAATGATAAATGATTTTGGTACATATACCACCCAAATTAATTAACCATTATTTAAAAACCTATCAACATTAAGTATGATATCCATCTAACCCTAAACAAATATCAAAAGAATGTAATTATCCACATACTGAATTACAAGACTCACAAGCGGATTTACAATCTGAATTACAAGACTCACAATTTAATCCATTAGGCCCACAATCAGATGATATGCGGTGAGGCTGTGTTCCATCCACAGCAACATTTGTCATGTTTGTAGCAAAAGTTAATCCAACAATACCCATAACAAATAAAATCAACAAGAGGTAATATGATTTTTTTAACATATTCTATCACTCCTTTTAGAATTTTGGTTGCTTTTAATAACAAATAACATCCCAGGTCAAAATAGTTAATATACATTGCTTAAAATAAAAAAAATCTTATTTTAAAACAATGCTAATATACATTTACAAGTCATCATGTATAAATGTTTTGCTACATTGATATTTACCTTTAATGAAATCTTAAGAGAAATCAACTATGAAAAAGTAATTAATAATCATGATCTAAAAATTAAATATTTAGTAGCTTCCAAATACGAATTTAAGATTTGTAATTATTGTATTTAAAGTAATAATTTTTAATATTGTGTTCTTTTAAAAGTTAAAGAGAATCAGCATTTTTTAATATCTTCTAAAACAGTCTCAGCAAAATCCATGCCTTGAGCTCCAATAAATAGAATTGTATCTTTAATGTTTGCATTATTATATGTATAACTTAAAGCATCATGCAATTTATCAAAGTGGGTGAAATCTATTTTATTATCATTTAATACTTTAAGAAATATCCTTTCTTCATTTAATTTTACTATATTTACTCCATCTACAAAATCAGAACTATTAGATATTATTAAATTAACTTTTATGTCTTTACATGAGTATATGGAATCTACCAATGATTTTGAGTTAAGTCCATTTATTTCAATCCCTCTTGATCCTCTAATTGCAGAAACAATCCATAAAGTACCATTATTAATTTTTGAAACTGCATTTATGGTGGCTCTTATTCCTTCAGGATTATGTGCAAAATCATCTATAATCAATGGGTTTTCATTTAATTTAGAAAATCTTCTTTTTAAGGGTTTATATGACATAACACCTTCAATTATATTTGATAATGGAATATTTAAATTTATACATACAGAAATAGCCGCCAATATATTTTCTATAAAATGCTTACTTTTAAATGGAATTTCATCTAAACTTAAAATAATCTCATCATTATAAATTATATTTTTATTATCAAATGAAACAATCTTATCCTTTTCATTATTTATATGATTATCATTATAAAGAAAATAAAAAGATTTAACATCACTATTCTTAAATTCGTTTAATGAACTTACTAACTGATCTCCTTTATTTAAAACAATTGTTCCTTTTCTAATAACTCTAATAATTTTTGATATTTCCTTATAAATTTCTTCAAGTGAATCAATTAAATCTATATGATCTAATGATATGTTTGTTATAACTGTAACATCAGGATTAATTGCGGTTGTCATGATAGGGGCATGATTTTTCATTAATCTATTAACCCAACCTTGTATCTCTGAAACTTCAATTATAACGTAATCTAATTCTTTTTCTATCCCATAATCTGAAATTAATTTAGAAACCATTGGATCAATTAATGTATTAAATTCAGATTTAAAATCTGTATTAGTAACAACATTTGCCCCAAGATTATTTAAAATATGATAAATTAAGTGTGAAGTAGTTGATTTACCATTGGTTCCACTGACAACAACTTTCTTAGAATTAGAGGCAAAAAGATTCAGACTATAGTTTAATGCAAATGCATTTGCATTCTCTATTTTATCAACTATAATAATTGGAAAATCCAAACTTTCAGCCAATTCAATTGAGTTTTCAAGAGGATTTTCAGTTATAATAGCTAAAACATCTTTTTCATTCGCTATTTTAATACCTTTCCCATTAATCCAGTGGCGAATTACAATATCTCCCTTTTTAGCACTATCTAATACAGTGAATAATCCTGAAAATTCTTGATTATTATTTTTAGTATTAGACCTAATAACTCTTCCAGAAATAGATTTTGTTATCGAATTAATAGTGAGTTTCATATTGAAATGCTCCTTAATTTTACTTATTTTTAAAGTAAATATAATTTAAACATTAATTACAAGTTTATATTTTGCAAAAAAAAGAAATAATGAAACGATTAAAGCCAAAACTCCAAGCCAAGTGAAAAATATGATAAGTATCTCTGCATTACTAAAGTCTCTTTTAATAGGTAAATGAGCTTGTTCTACTTTCCAATATTCATTAAAAGATTCCTGAACATTAATATAAAACCAAATCCCAAGAAATGAAAATCCTAAAAGTATAAACCCTAATATATTTAAAGCAGGCGAATAAGCTTTAATACCCTTTTTTTCAATGCAAGGTTTCATAGTATTAATCAAATCATAAAGAACAATGAAATTTCCTATTGGTAAAAAAATATATACTAATGTTCTGAATTTAAGAGAAATTGGAAGATCATGACATTCTTTTAAATAAGATGTATTTTTATAAAACCAATAATAACCATATATGCCAAAACTTAAAATAAATGCTAATGCAAATCTTCTTATAGGTATTACATTCGAATAAACATCCTCCAATTCTTCTTCAGTAGTATCATGAATGAAATCTGAGTCAATAAATTTGGAGTTAAAAGTATAATTAAATTGATTTGTATTAGAAGAAAAAGAACCATCATTATATTTATGATGATTTGAATCATTAGAATCTAAATTAACATCAAATATATGTTCAGAATCATCTATATCATTAAATTCAGTGTTATCATCATCAGAATCTAAATTAATATCATCCTCAAATTTTAAATTAATTTCCTCATCCATAATAACCATAAACCCATATAAAATTACATATTCTTAACTTTTACTAAAATAAAAGATATGAAAATAGATAATATATATATTATTATTAATTATTATTTAAACTTTTCATATGATATAGCACTTTACCTAATAAATTCTCCATTTCTTTTATATATGATATGATAAGAAAGTTTGGTAAAGTAACTATAGATATATAAAAGATACTATGTGAATTAGAGACATAAAAATAAATTAAAGAATCATTAAAATTTAGGTTATAAATATGGATATTTTAAACAATATGAATTCATTAACAATAGTTTTTGCTGCTCTATGTATTTTTGCAATAGCTTACAGGTTTTATAGAGTATTTTTAAGAGATAGAGTGTTGTGAATAGATGAAAATAAAGAGACTCCAGCTTATAAATGTTCTGATGGTAAAGACTATATTGCAACAAATAGTAAAGTTCTTTTTATTGGATATGGGGATATGCTCACTGAAGGATTTGTTGCAATAATAGCTTTAATAGCAACATCTACTCTAATTCCATGAGATTACTTTGCTATTAACACACCAGCTAATATTTATCCAACTTTCTTAGCAAATCCCCCCAACTTAGAACCAGTGAATCTTCAATTCTTCACAAATACTATTTAAGTAGATTTACAAGGTAGAACTTGGGGAGTTGTGTCATTAACTGTAGGAATGACCCATATTTTTGATAAATTGCCATTTGTAGATAGTATAATAGCTTACTGGTATAACTTTGTAATAATGTTTGAAGCTGTATTTATCTTAGCATTGATACAAAACAAGATTAGATCGGTTCATGGTTCAAGATATTTTAGGAGAAATTCATAGCAAATTTTCGGTAGTGTAAAGTTTTTGCCTCCTGGAAATTTTTCACTTGTAAAATGTTTGGAATTGGAATATTTTTATTAATATAGCTTTAAGTAATTATTAATTGTAACAATAGTTGATTAAAATCT
>JAITXE010000057.1 GCA_031284925.1 Methanobrevibacter sp. | reverse complement strand
TTTAGAAATAATTATGTTGTTATTGTTGAGATTAGATACACAGAAGACCAAACAATAAAAGTTTTTACATTCTACATCTTTTAGTAATATTTCACTCATTTGTAATAATTTTAGTATTATTCCTTTTTAAAAAATTATTAATATTCTTTTCGATTTAAAGGATTAAACTCATTTTATGAAGGTATTAAATTAAGAGAAATCCAAGATATATAATCAGTTTTGAAGTTTAATTATAAGTTAAATTTTTAATTCTAATATTTTAAGAACATTACTATCAGTTTATCTTTATTTTTTAAAATTTTGGTAATATGAACAATTTAGCTTGGTAATATTTTAATAGGAATTACCTCATATAAATACTATTCAATTTATCATTTTTTAAAGTCTTTAAAATCACCTAAAATATTCTTTAATAATTATTAATAAAATTAAATTACAACACTAAACAATACTTTTTATTAGTTAAATTGTATGTTTAATCTGTAATTTAATCTTAGAAATATTTTTTGGGTTTATTTTTATTATTTTATCTATTTTTTTCATTTTTTAAGATATGCCTTTTCCTAACCTATTTTATAAAAACTAAATAATAAGTTAATAAAATAAAAAAAGAGATATGAAACATCTAAAATTAATAATCCTCATTAATTGTGTTTAAAAATAGTTTAATAGATTATTAATAGTTCTTAATGAAATTATGAAAACAATTAGTTTTATTTAATGTAAAATTAGGCTGTAAAATAGTTTTTCTCATTTTAGCAGCAGTGAAACTTATACTATTCTAGTTCCAATATTCTCTTTTTTAATAGCTTTTATCAAGTTTTCAGGATAATTTCCATTGGCTATAATTGTTTTAAATGAAGCTCTTTTAATCATTTGAATAGCTGTCATATCAAGAAATTCATATGTTCCAGCTTTAGCATCTTTATTTAAAAGAAATTTTATAACTTCATTTGCTTCAATTTCTTCTATTAATTTAGCATCACTAAATTTATTGGGGTCTTTATCATACATTCCATCAACAGAGGTTAAATTAATAAATAAATCACCATTTATAAACTCTGTTAAGATAGCTCCAACAGCATCTGTACTGTGTGCTGGTTCACTTCCACCCATAACAACAATTTTCCTATTTGTGCCAAATTTTACAGCATCATGGAAATTGAAAGGAACCTCTGGATAGGCATGCTCACCAAGTGCTAAGATTAATAATTTTGCATTTGCTCTAGTAATGTCAATTCCAATATCATCACATTGAGATTCATTTGCTTTTAAATTTCTTGCTATCTTAATATATTCTCTTGCAGGTATTCCTCCACCAACAACAACAAAAATTTCATGTTCTTTACTTAAACTTTTTAATATATTACTATATTCTTGAAATTTCTCATGATTCTTATCTTTTATAATTATTGATCCGCCAATTGCAACAACAATTTTCATTTATACCAAAACCCACTAAAAGTTATTATTTATTTTAATTTTTAATTATATAATATTTATATGTATAATATACTTTATAAAATTAAATAATCATATAATGAGGTAAAAAATAACAATAATAACATCTTGCTAAAAGAGCTAAAAAGTTTTATAATAGAGAAAAGTATGAAAAATGTATTAAAATTTGTAATAAAATATTAAAATTATACCCTGATTTTCTTGAAGCTTACATTCTTAAATTAGGTGCACTATATGAATTAGTCCAAGCAGAACATGAAGATCTCATGCTACTATTCGCCATATATCAAAAAAGCCGTTATAACTGAAGAAAATATATTGAAAATTATCAATAAAATACCGCCAAATGATTATCAATTCCAAATAAAAGCCGCGGATCATTATTTAAAATCATTACCTGAATTTAATAATTTATTAATGTTTAAATTAGAAGTTCTGATTATTAATGATAAATTTGAAGAGAATATGGATAATGTTGATACTCTATCAAAAACCAATAAAAATTGGAAAATGTATTGCATGTTAAATCAAATTATTATGATTTTTTAGAGAAATATGGGAATCTATATTTAAAGATGAAAGTGATGATGATTCTAATTTAACTGATGAAAAAAAGATTCCAGAACAATTCCCTTAAACCTCAATGTCATCAACTTAAAAATATTCCAACAAATAGTTATTTTTCTAATATTTATGCATCACAAATATACGTTTTGAAATATTTCATGCTATTATAATTTTTCGGTGAAAAAAATAAATTTCTTAAGTTGATGACATTGGTATATATTATATAAATCTTTGCAATAGGTGGCAATGTAAATTTAGCATGGTTTTCAAGAAAATAAACTTAAAATTTTTCTCATAATTCTCTACCTACTTTAACCCCTCCACTTTGAGAAAGGGCTCTATTGAATTAAATAAATTAAAATGATCTGAATCGTATGGAAAGCCCATATTGACTAAAAGATCATGATAAGTTCTATCAACATGCAATACATGAGTACTTTTGTCATGCCTAGCAGAGCTGGTTTTAACTAACTCTTTACAGAGAGTTCCACTTCCAATGTAATACTTTAAATCACCTCTATTCCATGCATCCTGATGGTTTCTGTAGGCAACTACATTAGCGAATGTCTGATCTGAATAACTCTTACCAACTTTGAAATGGCATTGGTGATGGTATTCTTTGGCACTTACAGATCCACTGAAACCAATGGATAAGAGGATTATGAAAATTACCTCATGTTTTAATAGGGTATTGACATGTTAAAATACATTACCATGCATCACCACCCCCACCACCGAATCCGTCACCAAAATCAGATAAAGCTCTTAATAGGTTAATTAAGTGAGAAGGATTTCTTTTAAGTCTAATGTTATTAATATTGTTGATGTTTATGTTCTGACTCTTAATATAATCATTTCTAATTTTTCAAATAAAAAACCATGTTAAATTTACAGTGCCTAAATATTACTAATATATATGCTAACTTAATAAAATAATAAACTAACTCCTATTCTTTTTAGATTTTAATCCAACTAAAGAACATAATATGGATATTGCACATAAAATTGTAGAAAATGTAAGAGCTAAATGCGAACTTTTAATTAATCCATCTAAATTATTCCAAATTGGGACATTTCCTATAATAATAGTGAAAATCACTGTTAACATTCCTAAACTCAATGTTTGACCCATGACTCTCATAGTTGAAACTGTTGAAGATGCTACTGAAGATAATTTCTTTGGAACTGCCCCCATGATTGCATTTGTATTTGGTGATGAAAACAAGCCAAAACCTATACCTTGAACCAACATTGCAAATATAATCACTTCATTTGATGTGCCATAATCTAAAAATATTAATATAAACATTGCAATTGTGATAAAACTCGCACCAATAGCTGCCAAAAGTTGAGAGTTTATTTTATCAGAAAGTTTACCAGCGAATGGTGCTATAATAGCCATTAAAATAGGTGTTGTGATAAGAATTAATCCTGAAGTTTGAGGATTATAGTTATTAACATATTGTAAATGATAATTTAATACATATGTAACTAAAAATGAAGCTAAATATGTAATTAAAGCAGCAAAACTTGATGATGTGAAAACTGGATTTTTAAATAATTTAAGATTAAAAACTGGAAACTCAGATCTTGACTCCCATTTTATGAAAATAATAAACATGATGATTCCCACAATTAAAGAAATCTGACCATTTAAATCATTTAAAATCGTGAACCCATAGAAAACTAAAAAAATAGCAATAGAATAAATTATGGCCCCTATATAATCAAATTTATCTTTCGCATCAATTTTCCAATCCCCAGATACTTTAAAAAGAGCTAATAAGAGAACAATTACTGCAATTGGAATACATATATAAAAGATACTTGCCCATCCTAAGTTTTGAGTTAATATTCCCCCAATAACTGAAGATAAAGTAAGACCTATATAAACACCAGAAACATTAAGTCCTATACCTTTACCTCTTTCATTTGGAGGTAAAGCTTCAGTAATCATAGCCAATGTGGTCACATATAACATAGTGGCTGAGATTCCTTGAATAATTCTTGCAATAATTAACATATCAGCTGAAGTTGAAAAACTTGCAAAAAATAACCCAATGATAAAAATAATTAAACCTGTAGAAAAAAACTTTTTTAGTCCAAATTTTCCAGCAAGTTTACCAAATGGAACTGATAAAACAGCAACAACTAAAATATAAGAGAGAGGTATCCAATTTTGCAGAACCCCATTAATTAAAAAGTGTTTGCCAATTGAGGGTAATGCAACAGATAGTGCAGAACTTTCAAAAGCAGATAAAAATGATGCCAAGACAGACATAATCAGAATATACTTCTTTTCATTAGGTTTAGATAATTTATTAATATTATCCTTCTTTGCCACATTATTAGTCATTTATACCTCATAGAGTTATTAATTCTATTCGTTGCTCTCTTATTTTAAGTTAAATATTAAATAATAATATAAAAAGATAATTTAATATCTGGATGTTACTTTTACTATTTTACCTTTGTCTACATAAACCCATACAAATCCAAAATTTTGATTATTGTCCTCTTTATTAAAAAGGGGTACAGCCCATATTTTATCTTCACCATTCCAACTAATATTATCCACAATCCCTATATTTTTTCCTTTAATTTCTTCGGATGCTCTTTCTTTTGCTTGTTCTTTGGAAACCCCATCACCCTCTGAATCAAAAGATTCATTATTATTGAAATTTTTACTCGAACTATTTGTATTCAAATCATTAGTAAGTTTTTCTGATGAATTTTTAGCTAATGAATCATTATCCGCATTCTTAGTTGGGATAATTTTTTTAACAAAACCATTATTTGAAGCAACAACAATCCCAACAGTCACTATAAATACAGCAATAATTACGCCTAAAATAATCTTTTGATTTCTCATGATTTAACCTTTAAAAAAATTTTAATACTATCAACTTAAACAATTATCAAATTTAATTTTTTTTACAAATCTTTTTTGACATTACACATTACTGAACTTAAGAGATTCTTTTTTTGATTATGGCCAATGAAATAAATAAACATGGCTCCCCTAATCTTTTAATAGTCTGCCTATCTACAAGAATAAATTAAATTATTCAAATATTTTGTATCTTGAGTTCTTTAAAGCCTCAACACTAAGAAACTTAATTTTTAGTATTTGATACTATAATTAATATATAATTTATAATATATATATTCTAATTATCAATTTCATTTCTTATTAAATTAAAATATATAAAATAAAAATATATGTATTGTAAATAAATATATTAAAAATTAATAAATGTGATTAAGATATGAAAATAGCTGGTTTTGACATTGGTGGAGCAAATACTGATTTAGCAATCATTGATTTCTCAAAAAATGAGAAAAATATCCTTGTAGATTTCAAATATTTGCCTATGTGGTCTGATAATCATAGATTGGGGGAGGTTCTTTTAAAATTAATAAGTGAAAATGATGATTTAAATAACATAGATGCTGTAGGAATATCTATGACTGGAGAACTTGTAGATGCTTATAATAAAAAAGAAGAAGGAGTTTTAGATATTTCAAAGAAAGTTAATGATATTTTTGATGTTCCAATTGGTTTTGTTGGAATTGATAGGGTTTTAAATTATGATGAACTTCTTGAAGACCCATCAAAAGTTGCTGCAGCTAACTGGATAGCTACTTCTTCTATAATCTCTAAAATTGATGAAAATTGTATTTTTATAGATACTGGAAGTACAACTACAGATATAATACCCATTAAAAATGGTAAACAATGCGCAAAAGGAAGCTCAGATTTTGAAAGATTAGCAACAGGAGAATTAGTTTATACTGGAGCACTTAGAACCAATCTTTCCACCTTTTTAAACAGGATTAAACTTGAAGATAAAGAATATTCCCTTGCATCAGAACTTTTTGCAACAACAGCAGATGTTTACAATGTTTTAGGTAAAATATCCAAGGAGGATTATAGTTGTTCAACATCTGATGGTGCTGGAAAATCAAAAAAAGAGTCTATGATAAGAATTTCAAGAGTTTTATGTGCTGATAGGGATATATTAACTCCAGAGCAGATTATAGCTATTTCTAACTTTGCCCATCAAAAACAAATCCAGCAAATAGCTGAAGGATTAAAAAAAGTGTCAGAGAGAGAAAACTTAGATAAAGTCATCACTACAGGACTTGGTGGTGAAATATTAGCAAATGAAGCTTGTAAATTATTAAATCTTGAGCATGTTTCTATGAATGAATTTTATACTAAAGAAGAGTCAGTTGTTGCACCTGCTATTGGAACAGCTATTTTAATGAAGAAACATTTAATATAACTGGGATTTTTATGGATGTTAAAGAGATAGTTAAGGGATTGGATACTTATGTTCCTGGAAGATCACAGGATGAAATAGCAAGTGAATTTAATTTAAATAAAAATGAGATTATTAAATTAGGGTCTAATGAGAGTCCTTGGGGTTCTTCAAAAAAAGCTATTAATACTATTAAAGAAAATTTAGATTTAATAAATAGATATCCTGAAACTGATTTAAAAGAACTTAAAGAACTAATTGCAGATTATTGTAATCTTAAAAAAGAGAATGTTATTGTTAGTGGAGATGGAGCAGATGAAATCATTGATCTTTTAGCAAAAACATTTATTAATCCTGGTGATGAATTTATAGTTCCTTTACCAACTTATACTTACTATGAATTTAGTCTAAAACCTTATGGTGCAGTTCCAGTTTATGGTAAATGGAATTTAAATACTAATAGATTAGATCTTGATTCAATATTAGACAATATTTCAAATAAAACAAAAATAATATTTTTATGTAGTCCTAATAACCCTACTGGTGCAGTAATCCTGAAAAAAGATATTGAAGAGATTTTAAATAAAACAGATTGTTTAGTTGTTGTTGATGAAGCTTACAGTGAATATTGTAAAGAGAGTAATCAAGATTTAATAAAGAAATATTCAAATATTCTTATTTTAAGAACCATGTCTAAAGCATTAGGGCTTGCAGGATTAAGAATCGGTTATGGATTATCAAATCCTAAGATTATAGAATATATGCACAGAGTCAAACCAGTTTTTTCATTAACAAGACCATCAAACATAGCTGCAATAGAAACTTTTAAGGATAAAGAATTTATAAAATATTCTATCACTAAAGGAATTGAAAGTAAAAATTATTTATACGATGAACTTTCAAAAATTCCTAAATTAAAAACGTTTAAATCAGAATCAAACTTTATTTTAGTTAGAACTAAAAAAACAGGTTTAACGGCCACACAATTATCATTAAAACTCTTAAAAAAAGGAGTTATTGTTCGAGATTGTAGTTCTTTTAAAGGTTTAGATGAATATTGGATTAGAGTTAGTATTGGAACATTAGATGATGATGAAAGATTTATAACTATTTTAAAAGATGTTTTAACAGAGGATTAGCTATTTTTAGTTTCTTATATTTCATTTATTTATATAGAAAAACGATAAAAAAAACCTATTTATATCAACTTTTGATTACGGAGATTTGCTATGTATTTAAATAAAAAAATAAGTTTTAACTTAGTAATTGGAATATTACTCACATTAGACATTATATTTTTATTGAATCAAATTTTTAATGAGCTTCCAGTAAAATTTACAATACTACTTGCCTTTTTTGATATTTCTGTTTGTGCTATTTTATGGATTAGTTTTATTCTTGAATATAAACAAGCAAAAAATAAAAAGAGATTTTTAAAACACGACTGGTATTACATAATTGCTTTAATCCCTGATAGCTTCCTATATTTTTTTGGTATTTCTTTTGCTTCTGGTTTTATCAGATTAATTCTATTGTTGAGACTTGTAAGAGTAATAATCTTACTTAAAAGAGAGAGTAAATTTTTATCTGACTTTCTATCAGAAACCCATCTTGATAAATTAATATTAATAATTGCTATATTCGCATTAGCTTCAAGCTTAGCTCTTTTCATGTTTGATAATTCCATAACGAGTTTTTGGGAAGCTTTATGGTATGTTTTAGTTACTCTCTCCACTGTTGGTTATGGAGATGTAATTCCTAAATCATTTATTGGAAGAGTGATTGGTTTTATTCTATTATTTATTGGTGTTTTACTTTTTGGTGTTTTAACAGGTTCTATAAGCTATTTTTACAGTAAAAAAATTGAATTAAAAACAAAAAAAGATGTTACTAAGAGAATTAATAACTTAGAAAATAAAGTCAATGAAATTCATGCTATTGTAACTGAAATAAAGAAAAATAAATAATTTATTAAATAATGTTCTTAATTTAAAGTTATGGAATTATTATTTGATAAAGTTTATTTTAGTATTTAACCTTTATAAATCCTTTATCTCATCTTTTATTTTTTCTATAATGGCTTGGTGGGTTCTTTTTATGTATTCTTCTTTGTCATTTTTGGATAAAACATCTAAATAACCTTGTGATACTAAATTAAAAGCAAATGGGGAGGGGATTAATGTATTTATTGTTTTTATTTCTATTTCTTTGGAATTTATTAATCTAATAATTTTCTCAGCATTCTCAAGATCCATGTAATCTTCAATTACTTCTCTTTTAGATTCTTTTAGAATTGGGAAGTTTGGGTCTATATCTTCTACAAACTTTTTTAGTATTCTTCCTCTAACTTGTTGTCTTCCAACTGACTTTTCTTTACCTTTATAGTTTCTTAAAGTCATAAGTGAACGACCAGCACAGTGCCTAAATCTTGTTGATAATGTTTCGGTTTTCTCAGTTGCTTTAATAAGTGTGTCTTTAAAATTATCTGTTGTTAAAGATTTAAATCCTTCTAAGCCGTGAATCTTTTTATCAGCACTTAAATAAAATCCATTGTCTGATATTGAAATGGTAACATCTGTATTGTATTTTTCAGAGATTATATATGCTGTTGCTCGTGATAGTGCATCATTTACTTTTCTACCATATAAACTATGGAAAATAACGAATTTTTTATCTGCAAATCCTGTGTAGTATTCTACCAATAATATTTTACTGCTTGCAATTACAGCATATATGTATTGTTCATTAAAGTATTCATAAATGGAGTTGGCTGCAAAATCATCAATGTATAAATATTCTTTTAAAAACTCCATGATTTCTTTTTTAGTTCTATTTGCCTTAAATTTACTTCCCATAATTGCCCTAAATCTTTGAATTTCAGTTGCTAATTGGAAAGATAAGGGAAGTTGCATTGAAAACCATGAAGGGATTGTTGGTGGTCCTGATGCTGGTGAAACATTTATTGTCATTCCACTTGAGTAGTTAAATCTATAAGTAGAACCTCCAAGAACAAAAGTATCTCCTTTTTTAAGTCTGTCCATGAATCCTTGATCTATTTTTCCTATGGGATTATTATCAATTTTTACTAAGACATTTGAACTATCTGGAATTGTGCCTATATTTGTTGAGTAGATCATACGGGCTAATCTTCCTTTTTTTCCAAAGATATTCTTTTCATAGTCTATCCATATTTTAGGATAAACATGTCTCTCTTCAAGTCCTGTGTACTCACCTGCAAGATAACTTAAAACATCTTCATAATCATCTCTACTTAAATTAAGATAACTATAACTTTTTCTTATTATATCATAACAGTAATCAATATCACAGATATTTTCTATAGCCATTCCATAGATATGTTGTGATAGAACATCTAATGAATTCTTAATTATTTTAATTTTTTCTAATCTATTTTCTTTTGCTGATTTTAAAAGTATTGAACATTCAATTAAATCGTCTCTATCTGTTATGAGGATTCTTCCCTTTGATTTTTCACCTATTTTATGCCCACTTCTACCAATTCTCTGTATTGCTCTTGTGACAGATTTTGGAGAATTAATTAAGACTACTAAATCTATATACCCGATATCTATTCCAAGTTCAAGAGAGCTTGAACTTATAACTGCCCTTAAATTCCCTTTCTTTAGATTTTCTTCAGTTTCTAACCTTTGTTCTTTTGAAAGTGATGAGTGATGATTCATAATATTTTCATTATTATAATTTTCTGGGAATAATTTTCTAAGATTAAAGAGTAAACTTTCTGCACCTAATCTGGTGTTTGTAAAAACAAGGCTGGTTTTATGTTCTGTGATTAATTCATCAAGAATATTATACATTGCAAGTCGTGTTTCTTCACTATCAGCTATTACAATATCATCCACGGGTGAGATTAGCTTTACATCTAACTCTTTTAAGTAGTTAACATCCACAATTAAACATTGGCGAATTTTTCCGTATTCATATCCAACTAAAAACTTAGCTATTTCTTCAAGAGATGATACTGTAGCAGAAAGACCTATTCGAGTGAAATTACCTATTAAATATTGTAAACGTTCAAGTGATAAACTTAAATCAGCACCTCTCTTATTCTCAGCAAAACTATGAATTTCATCAACTATAACATATTTAACATTCACTAATTTTTCTATAAATTTAGTTGAAACAAGTAAAATAGATAGTGTTTCAGGTGTTGTTATAAGGATGTGGGGTGGTTTTTTTAACATTTTAGTTCTTTGATACTGACTTGTATCACCTGTTCTTACAGCTTTTCTAATACCAATATCCCATTTAGCTATTTCTTCAATTTCAGTTAATGGGATAGTTAAATTTCTATCAATATCATTATCAAGAGCTTTAAGTGGAGAAATATAGATACAATAAACGTTATCTTCTAATTCACCTTTCTCTGATAAAGTAATGAGTTCACTTATAATTGATAAAAATGCGGTTAACGTTTTACCAGAACCCGTTGGTGAACAGATAAGTATATTGTTATGATTATTAATCTCTACCAATGATTGAGTCTGTGCTGGTGTGAAATCCTTAAAATTCATATCAAACCATGTTCTTACAAATGGATGAAGAATTTTATAGATGTCTTTTTTAGAATATGTTTTTGTTTGTTTTTTAATCATGG
>JAITXE010000081.1 GCA_031284925.1 Methanobrevibacter sp. | reverse complement strand
TTCAAAGAAAAAATTGCTGAATTTCAAATGGTGTATAACATGATTATAATGTGACTTAATCATTAAATAATTATGGGAACAAACTTCAAAACTCTTTGAAATTCCACTATCCTAGACAACTGATTGAAATGCTATTAATTAGCATTAAAGAGAGGAGTATGTAGATTATAGTACTTTACCAAACTTTTTTCTCATATTAGATATAAAAGAAATGGAGAATTTATTAGGTAAAGTACTATAGTTACAAAAGAAGATATATTACACGAAAGTATCGGGAATTTTCATGTTGGAAGATAAAGATATGCTTGAGTGACTTGTCATGAAAGTAACACGAACCGTTTGAAGAATGAGGGAGAGAAACCTCCCAATCTTATCTGGCTAATTAATTCCATTTTTCAATTTTGCATCTGTTATTATGCCATTTTTATTGGTCTATCCTTAAATGCTATAATTCTGATAATTCTTCAATTAATTCCCCGAATTTAGAGGTATAAAGTTTTTTTTCAACTAAATCAATGCTGTTCTTTTTAGCAATCCTTTCAATTAAAGTTAAAATATTATTTTCTAAGTTTATTGAACTGTTATTTAATAAGTCACTTATAACTATTCTTAGTACTGGATATTCTTCCCAGTCATCCCAATTATCATAAATGTATGTGTTTTTAAATAATTCTTTTCTTCCTTTAAAAAAGTTTTCTAGAGTGGATAGAAATAATGTTTTCCCAAATCTTCTTGGGCGAGAGAGAAAATAACATGTTTTGTTATAATCCATTAATTATTTAATAAAAGGTGTTTTATCAATATAAATCATCTTATCAGTGATTAATTTATCAAAGTCCGCTATACCCTAAAGATAAGTCATCTTTATTCATTAGAAATAAATAATAACTAAAGTTTATATTAAATATATCTTTTAAACTATAGGTATTAATCATTTAGGAGAATTCTATATGAATGTATTTTTAAAAAAATTAGAGATTTCAAATATTAATTTAGTAAAATTTTAGACATTCCCGAAGATGAGATTTTTAGAATTAGAACCTCCCACCATTTTATATTGCTAAAACAAGCATGCAGAATCTTATAGATTCATGAAAAAAAATTTCGATTAAGTATATATCTTATTATATAAAACAATTTCATAAGAATAAAAAAAAACCTTGAAAATCAATTATGAACATTTAAACAAATTATATTAAACATTCTTTAATTACATGTTAATTATAGCATTTTTTCATGTTCTTTTTTAAGAAAATCTTCACTTATCCCGTTATCTATGTTTTTCCAAGGCAATTTATCATTTAAACTAAATGGGGTAGAATGTTCATTCCATTTATTTAAATTTATCTTGAAATCTTTTAGGCGTCGTTCATCTGTAGTTTCTGCAATTAAATTAGATATTTCTCTTCCTTTACAAGATAATACATATTGTATAAGGCCCATTTTAGGACTATCAAATTTAACTGAAAGTCTTCTTAAATCTTTTCTTAAGAATCTTATTTTATTTTTAATATCTTTAAAATCATATTTTTGCCATTGAAAAGGGGTATGTGGTTTTGGAATTAAAGGATTGAAACTAAACTTAATTTTTGCTTGTTTTAAATTGTTTCTATCATATTTTATGGAGTTAATGTATTTGATGTATTTTGAAAGTTCTTTTATATCTGCCATGCTCTCATTTAAAATGCCTAATAAGAAATAAAATTTTATATTAAAATTCATATCTAATGCAGTTTTTATAAGTTCATCAATTTTCAGATCAGATATATTTTTATTTAAAGTTTTTCGTAAGCTGTAAATGGATTCAGGGGCTATTGTAATGGTTTTAAGTCCGCTTATTTTTAGGTTATTTAAGGTTTCATAACTTGTAGATTCTACTCTAAGTGAAGATGTTGAAATTTGAAATCCTTTATTTAATAGCTTAGAAGTTAATTCATCAATTTTAGAATAATCTGAAACTGCTGCTCCAGTTAATAAAACCTTTTTTAAACCCGTTTTTTCTCTTACTTCATCAACTGTTTTAAGCAAGATTTTTAGGGAAGTTTCTCTTAAAGGTCGACATGTATAACCAGTCATACAAAATCTACATCCCCTAATGCAACCTCTTGAAACATTTAATGTTATAGCATTTCCAAAAACAGGCATGAAATCTTGATTATCTGTTTCTGTAATAATTGGATTGGTAACTTGATATGCATCTTTCATGTCTTTTATGATAGTTCTTTTTACAGGATTATCATATATATAAATTCCATCAATGTCTAAAAATGAATTTATCTCTTTTTTTGGATTATTTAATTCTTGATATCTATTTAAAAATTTATTTAAAATAGCTTCTGCTTCACCTATGATAAATAAATCTATGAAATCAGAAATTGGGAGAGGATTGGAACTTACAGTGGGTCCTCCACATATTATCATAGGATAAGTATCATCACGATCTTCTTTTTTTAAAGGAATATTTGACTTTTTTAAGGTTTCAATCAAGTTAAAATAATCTTGTTCATAATGTAAAGTAAAACTAATAATATCAAAGTCGTTTAAAGGACTGTTTGATTCTAAACTTCTATTACCTGGATAAATAACTCTTTCACACCAAGTATCTTCTCTTTCATTAGCCAACCCATAAATTATTTGATATCCTAGTGAAGACATTGCCACTCTGTAGATATTAGGATAAACTGATGCGAAACGGAGATTTATCTTCAAAGGATTTTTTTTAATAATATTTTTTTCATTAAACATTAAAATCACGATTATTTTAAATTCCATTAATAAAATAAGTTCTTTCTAGACTATTTGATAATGCGCCATTAGCATAAGAATAAGGTAATAGTACCTATATTATAGTAAACTTGAAACATGTTTTTCTTTATTATGTTGTACTTGTTAACATGAATATCAATAAAATCCTGGGTGAAAGGTTTTATTGGTTTTCCTATACCTCTATTTATTAGATAATAGTAAATTGTCTGTATTTTAAATTCGGATATTTTCATGCATTCTTTTCATTGCTTGATAACAAGCATTGTGGTCTGGATTTCTCTCACTTGTTGTTGTATAAAATATAGTGTACCCTTCGTTCAGATATAGATTTTCTATCACATTAAATTCATTATCAACCGTTAATTTGATATCATAAGATGATGAAGTGAATAATCAGTCACATTAAGTATTTTCATCACTTGTTTAAAAGAATCCTCACGTATGATCCCCTTTCGATCTTGTTCACTGGCATTCTGCGAAATCGTTGCATTATAATAATTATTCGCTCTAAAACTAAGAGGTGTATTTGCTATACCACCATTTCCTGATGCCATTAAATCAAAATGGACATGTGATCCAAAAGCTAACAATAAAGATATTATTTCTCCAGCATCAATAGTTTCATCATCTGGATGAGGGAGATTAAATGCTACTTTCTGATGAGCATTATTAAGTACAAGATTTTCTAAATAAGAATTTGATGAGATTAAGATAAGCAATATTGCAAATACTAAAATAATAATTAGGATAGAATATTTTTTACTATTTACTTGTTCTCTTTAGCAATCTTTAAATTCTTATCTTTTTTTCTTTTCTTCATATTTTATTACCCCCTCCCAAAATATTTAATGGAATATGTTTATTAAAATATTGGCTTTTACTATTGATACATTGTTATATTTATTAATCTTAATTTATTTAAAATAAATGAAAATATTTTATTCTTATATGAATACAAAAAATTTAAATAAGAATAAATATACAAACTATATTTATCAATAATATTAAGAATAAAGATGTTTAAAGCCATGATTAAAACTAAAATCATTTGATGTAAATAATAAATGAATAGTATTTATGCATCAAATTAAGAGGGTATAATATGTTGGTTGATAGTTCCTTAGATGAAGTGAAAAAAAGAGAGAATTCTTTTAAAATAATAAGAGACATCATAAAAAATCAGGGTAGAGCAAGTTTATACGATTTAACGGGCTTATCTGGAGGATTTATAGCCAGCTCAAAAGATTTAAATCTTTTAGAAACTTATGTTGGTCCAGCTATTTTTGAAGAAGAGCTTGATAGACTTGGAAAGGAACATCTTGGTGGAGAAAAGACTTTAGCCGTTAATAGAACTAGTTCTGGTATTTTAGCTACAATATTAACTTTATTAAAAAATGATAGTTATTTAATTCATTTCTTACCTGAATTTCCATCACACCCCTCAATTTTAAGAAGTGTTGAGATAGTTAAAGGAAAATATCTAGAATTTAATAATTTAGATGATTTTTATCTGATGGAAAATGCATCACTTCTTGTTATTACTGGATCTACAATGGATCATAAAGTTTTAGATGAAGAAACTTTTAAAAAGTTAATAGCTATGGCTCATGAGAAAAATATCCCAGTTTTTGTTGATGATGCTTCAGGTGCAAGACTTAGAACTATTATCTACAACCAAAAAAGAGCTACTGATTTGGGTGCGGATTTAGTTGTTACAAGTACAGATAAATTAATGCCAGGACCACGTGGTGGTTTAATGGCAGGTAAACTTGATTTAATCAATAAAATTAAAGTAACAGCCAATAAATTTGGTCTTGAAGCTCAACCTCCTTCTATTTTAGCTATGGTAAATGGGTTTAAATCATTTAACAAACAAACTCTTTTAGATGCAGTAAATAAAAAAGAAGTATTAATGAAATTATTAAATAGCTATTGCATGTTTGAAGAAACCGCAACAGGAGTTATGGTTCCAAAGGAAGCATTACAAGATGAAATAAATAAATATTTAGATTCTCCATTAAATAAAGAATTATCATCCTCTGATTTATGTTTTATCTGGGCAAGTTTACTATTAAAAGAAAAGGGTATAATTACTATACCTGCAGTTTCAATGGTTGGAGCATCTGCTACAGTAAGATTTGACTTATCTTCAAAGGATGCCATGAATTTAGATATGAAAATATTATATGAAAAAATAGATGAATCATTTAAAGAACTTTTAAATGTGATTATGAATTTAGAAAAATCTAAATTCCTTTTATATGGTGTTTAATAGAGTTAATGTGCTGGAAATGCAATATAATTATAAGTAATAATCCAAACAATATACCAAATAGCTAAAAATGGGATTACTCCATCTTTAAACCAGGACACATCTTCTTTCCCAAATAGTTTAGTACTAATTTGACCCGTGGCATATAATATAATTAATCCAATAGCAGCAGCTAAAATTTCATTTTTTACACCAAAAAGACCTACAGAAAAGGCAGACGATAAAGCTGCAGCAATTAATGCAGTTATAACATGTATTCCAGTAACTTCCATATGAGTTTCCATGAATTTCCCCCAATTATAATATTATTTATCAGCTAATTATATTATAAACTAAAATATTTCTATTATTAAATTAATCAATAATTTACTTATTTTTTTATTAAAAAATCCATTTGATATTATATTATTTATACTATATAAATTAAAATTATTAATTAAACTTATCATTATAATATTAGAGTTATTAATTAAAATAAATTCTAATTTCATGAAGAATAAGGTTTATCATCTTTTATAATAAAGAATTAATTATTTATGGGGCTTAATAGAATGAAAACTATGTCAAATGTGGATATATTTGCTATAACACAGGAATTAAATGAATTTTTAGAAAGTACAAGAGTAGATAAATCATTTCAACCAACGAAAGATACAATTCTTATGAGATTTCATAAAAAAGGCTTTGGAAGAGTTGATTTAGTTTTTCAAATTGGGGTTAGAGCACATAAAACAGAATATCCTCTTAATAACCCCACTATTCCCCCATCTTTCCCAATGATTCTTAGAAAAAAAGTAAAAGGAGCTCATGTTCTATCGGTTAAACAACATAACTTTGATCGTGTTATTAAAATAGAATTTCAAAAAGAACAAAAATACACCTTAATTATAGAACTTTTTGCAAAAGGTAATATAATTCTTTTAGATGAAGAGTACAACATAATAATGCCCCTTAAAAGAGAATTATGGAGTGATAGAGATATAAGTTCTAAAAAAACCTATAAGTTTCCTCAATCAACTGGAATAAATCCTATTGAATTAACATTAAACCAACTAAAAGAAATATTTAAAAGTTCAGAAGCTGATTTAATTAGAACACTTGCAAAAAGTGGATTAGGAAGAATTTATTCTGAAGAAATTGTTTTAAGAACATCCCTAAATAAAAACATGAAAGCAACTGACTTAAATTATGAGGAAATAGTTATTATTTACGATAAAATGAATGAATTATTTACTCCTCTTAAAAATTTAAAATTTACACCAAATATTATCTTAAAAAAGGATATGGGTGATAATTCTAATGATGAAAATAATGAAAAATTAGAAGTTTTTCCCATAGAATTAAAATTTTATGAAGAATATGAGAAACAATATTTTAAAAGTTTTAATGAAGCTGCAGATGAATTTTACTCAGAGAAAGTTAGAAATGATATACAAAACATTGAAGAAAGTGTTTGGGATAAAAAAGTTAATAAGTTTGCTTCAAGATTAGAAAAACAAGAAAAAACCCTAGAAGAATTTGATAAAACAACGGAACTTTCAAAAAAGAAAGGAGAAATTCTTTATTCAAATTATACTGCAATTGAAAATTTAATAAATGTAATTAATAATGCAAAAAGAAAAGGTTACTCTTTTAAAGAGATAGGTAAAATCCTAAAAAAATCTAAAAAAGATGGGGTGCAAGAAGCTCAAATTTTTGAATCCATAACTATTGAAGGTCTAATTACTTTAGATATTGAAAACATCAAAATAGCTATTGACTATAAAAAATCTTTGGCTGAAAATGCTGAAATTTATTATGAAAGGGGTAAAAAAGCCAAAAGAAAGAAAAAAGGTGGATTAATAGCCGTTGAAAATACTAAAAAACAGCTTAAAGATATAAAAAATAAGGCAGAAAAAGGTATTGAGAAAATTGAGCTTCCAAAAAAACGGGTTAAAAGAGAATTGAAATGGTTTGAAAAATTAAGATGGTTTTTAAGCTCAGATAATCATCTAATTGTTGGTGGTAGAGATGCCAATACAAATGAAGATGTGGTGAAAAAATATCTAGATACTAATGATATTTATCTACATGCTGATTTACACGGTGCACCCTCAACGGTGATAAAAAAAGAGGATAAAGAAATAGATGAAAATACTCTTAAACAAGCAGCTATTTTTGCAAGTTCATTTTCAAGTGCTTGGGCAAATCTTTATTCATCTGCAGATGCATTTTGGGTTTATCCAAGTCAGGTTTCAAAAACTCCAGAACATGGCGAATTCCTAACAAAAGGGGCTTTTATTATAAGAGGAAAAAAGAACTATTTAAGAGGAGTAAATTTAAAAATAGCTATTGGTATTGTTGATTATCAAGGAAAAAGAGCAATGGCTGGTCCTGTAGATGCTTTAAAATCACATTCTGATAAATATGTTATTATAAACCCAGGATATGAAAAAAAGGAATCAGTAGCTAAAAATATTCTCCATAAAATAAATGAAGATAATTTATTAAGTTTGGATGATATAGTACGAGTCTTACCATCTGGTAAATGTAATATAGTTAAAGAAATTTAAAGTTTTTCAAATTCTTCTTCAATAACATCCCAAAATTCACAAGCCCATGACATTTTCCCATCAATTACTAAATCTAAAAGCCTAATTTTACCATTTTTTAGTCTGAAAAGTCTAAAATCCTGCTGTGGCTTTTTCTTATTACCTTCTTTATTACAATCAAGATATAAACCCTGAGGATATTCTTCCTCAAAATCTCCAGCTTTAACAAATTCCCCAACTAATGAATAACCATTAGTCACAGTCTTATCTAATTTTTCCACAGTTTTCAACCATCCCCCAGATGATCTAAATTTAATATCTGGGTCAATGTTTGTTATTTCTTTTTCCCAATTTAAAAGCATTCTTTTCACCCCTATTTTTAATGTGCATTAATTTAATATTATAATAATTCATATTTAACTAGTATATATTAATTTTTTAGTATAGTATTAATAGTTTAATATAATATCAAGTTTTTTATAATATATTTAATTTAACTGAGAGCATTTCAAAACTAATCATCTATAATTTAAATATTATTAATTTATATATGTCAATAGATTATGAATATTTAATTTTAAATATTTTGTTTTTTTAAATAATTTATTATCTTTTACTTAATAATTCAATGATTTGATTTAAATTATCAATATTTTTCAAGCAAAAAATTCCAGTTTTTAATAGATTCAATGTTCCATTGAACTTCAACTTCATTAATAAGATCGTCATGATCTTTTAACCACATCATACAGGTCCAACTATATCAAAATCTTCAATCACATCAGTAACAATCACTATTTCTCCAACTGGAATTTCACAAAAATTACTAATGATTCTTGCTTCAAATGGGAAAATTAATGCATCATACATATACTCTTCCCATCCAGAAGAAATCTCTTCATCATTATAATCATCCACAATTATTTCCATATCAATTTTTTCACGATGATATTCATCTTCATTCATACTATCATTATTTCATGATTTTAATAATCTAAATGTAGTTATTTAGATACATCTCCCTTTTAATCATTTTAAAGCTTCCTTTTTTAATTTATATATATTTAATATTAATTTTTTTATAAATATTATAAATGTTTAAAGTTTTCTATATGATGAAAATCTTTATAATATATTTAAATAAAGGTTCATATTAATGAAAAAAATTTCTTAAAAGTATAAAAAATTTTATTTATACTAAAATAATTTTAACAATAATCAGCCTATAATAATCCAAAAATAATTCCCATAATTAATATTTGAATGACTATTTATAAATTAAAAATTTTTTTATAAATCATGTGTATTAATTATTAAAGAAAGAATAATGCGATTATTTATAAGTTAAACTACTAATAAAAGGATTTCACAATATATAAAATGAATCCTCATAGTATTTTAATATTTTTTGGTTATTGGATGTTAGCATATTAAAACAAGATCAAATGAACAATTTAATTATTATGAAAGTTAAATGAAGAAATGTTCAGGGGTTTAAAAACATGATTAAAAGTGTTAAGTTCAGTGTTTATATAGACTTAGGAGTGAAAAAAGTAAAGCTAAGATAAATTAGAGAAAAAAATCATTTTAACATACCAATATTCTATTTTAGCATGAGTAATGATGAAAAAGATAGTTATACGAGTACTGAAACGGCTGATATGGATAATGTTGCTAAGTAACCGAAAGGTAGCAGGAAATCTTAAAAAGTAATAACTACGAATAAATACCCCTTCCTCCCCATTAGTGAGTGGAATAGAAACATTACTGGATTTTAAATGGTGTATAACATGAATATAAAACAAAATGTAACTCAATCATTAAATAAGTAGGGAATAGTGATAAAAACTTCAAAATTCTTTGAAATCCATATTCTCAGATATTACTGACTGAAATGCTATTAATTAGCATCAAACAGGAGTATGTATATTAATTACAAAATCAGATATATCATGCCGAACGCATTGAAAATTTCTGAAATAGAAAATTTTCTTGCTGGAAGATACAGATATACTTGAACAACTTGTCATGAAAGTGACACTAGGTGTTCTTAGGAGAGTAAGGGAGAGAAATCTCCCAATTTTATCCGACAAAAATCATAATCATAAAAAAAGTAATTTAGGAGAATCTAAAAAACAGTCGTGTGGGAACTTTCTTAAATATTTACTTTTGTTATTCATCTTTTTTTAATTTAATTTCTTTTTTATCTTTTTTAAGTTGATTTAATAAGAATATTGATGCTTCTTTGTGGGGTGGATTATTATCACTATCACATTTAGGAGAATATATGCATGATGGGCAACCATCTTTGCACTTACAGTTTTTTAATAGTTTGTAGCTTGAATTAATAAGATTTTCAAATACCTCTATTGCTTTTTCATTTATTCCAATGCCTCCTTGGTAAGCATCATAGATAAAAATTGTTGGTTCTTGGGTATCTTCATGATGATTGGTTGAAAGTCCACCAATATCAAACCTATCACACATTAGATGAAGTGGGTAAAGAGCTATTAATCCATGTTCTATACCATGTAATCCTCCAGCAAAAACATCCTTTTCATCATATTTCTCTTCTAAAATCTTTTTTAAACTTTCATCGATTGTAAACCATAACCCCTTTGTCTTAAACTTTAATGGTGGTAAATCAAGGGGGAAAATTCCTAAAACTTTAGAAAAGTGCATTTTTTTATATTTATAGAAATCTTCTACAACTTCAATTTCTCCAAAATGAATTGTAAAGTTATTTAATTTGATTTTCTTAATCTTTTCAATAATTTTAATTTCAACATCTTTTAAAACCATTGTATGGTACTTTACATTTTGTTTATATGCATTTATTACCTTATTTTTTAAATCAACAGTTTTAACTATGTAGGTTTCACCTTTATTAATAAGAATCGCGCCAATATGTGCCTCCCTATAAACTTGAGATCTTTCCATTGTCTCAATGAGTTTGTTATTGTTTAATATCTTAAAAATTTCTGGAGATATTTGATTTAATGAATGTTTAAATGATGGACTATCATCACAACCATAAATATACTCCCCATTTTCATCTTTAATTAATTTATTTTCATCCATAAGAGATTTAATTTCATGTTGATTTAGGTTAAAATCATTTAATTCGTCTTCTTTAATAGATATTTCATCAGATGCACATAGGAAATGAGCTTTATTTAGAACTTGGTTTGATAAATCAATGATTGTGTTTTCTTGTGCTTTATCAAAGAAAAATTCATGGTTATTCATCAAATATTGATCAAGCTGATTTTCAAATGCTATTAAAATCACAGCAGACCTTTGATTTTCACGACCTGCACGACCTGCTTGTTGCCATAATGAAACCATTGTTCCAGGATATCCTGAAATTATGACTGCATCAAGAGAACCTATGTTTATTCCAAGCTCAAGTGAATTAGTGCATGTTACACCAATATATTTCCTTGATTTTAAACCATTTTCAATTTCAAGGCGTTGTTCGGTTAAATAACCTGCCCTATAAGCCGTTATATTATTTACTAATCTTCGCCTATAATTTTCCATATCTTGTTTTGCCCACATAGCTATTAACTCTGCAGTTTTTCTAGACACTGTAAAGCATAAGGTTTGAACATTTTTTAAAATCAAATATAAAAAAATTAATTCAGTTTCTTGATGAGCTGAAATAGAAACATTGTTTGTAGTGGTGGTAAATGATGTCTTTATATTATCATGATTTGACTGCTTATTCTCTGATTCATTATTTTTTAATCTTATTTTATCAGTTAAACTTGATTTATTCTTGTTATTATTTATAAAAGGATTGTATAAAATAAAATCCTTTTCAGCACTTGGTGATGAATCTTCATCAATAAGTTCAAATTCTTCTCCTGTTAATTTACTTGCTAATTCTAAGGGATTGGCTAAGGTGGCAGATGCTAAAATAAAAGTTGGGTTTGAATTATAGAATTTGGTTATTCTTTTTAATCGCCTGATTAAGTAAGCTACATTTGAACCATATATTCCTTTATAGGAATGTGCTTCATCAATTACAATATATTTTAAGTTTGAGTAAAATCGTTTCCATTGATGATGCCAAGAGAGAATATGGTGTAATTGATGTGGATTAGTTAAAATAATCCTTGAATTTTGACGAATAGAATATTTACTACTTTTTACAGTATCGCCATCATATCTTTCAGGTTTAATATCTATACCTAAATCTTTTTCAAATTTCTTTAAAACATCCAACTGATCATTAGATAATGATTTAGCTGGATAAATATAAAGTGCAGTGGCATTTTCATCTGATGATAAATCATCTAAGATAGGAAGATTAAATGCTAAGGTTTTTCCAGATGCCGTAGGTGTAGTAATTATTATATTTTTATTATTCTTAATTTTTTTATAAGAGCTAACTTGATGTTTATAAAGTTTAATCTTCTTATGTTGAAGATATTTTTCAATAATAGGATTTAAATCTTCTATTTTGTCATGTACAGCTATTTTAGATGGGATAGTTTCAATATGGACAATCTTTTTTCTAAACCTAATATCTTTTTTGAAATTATTAATAAA
>JAITXE010000051.1 GCA_031284925.1 Methanobrevibacter sp. | reverse complement strand
GTTTTAGCTGTTGGTGAAGAAGCTAAAGCCATGTTAGGAAGAACACCTGAGGATATTATTGCAATTAGGCCACTTAAAAAGGGAGTAATTGAAAGCATAGTTCAGGCACAAGCATTATTAGAAAAAGCAATGGAAATAGGAAGAAAAGAAGGAGAAAAAATAGATAGAGTTGTCATCGGTGTTCCAGGAGATGCTTCAGAGGTAGAAAAAAATGCTGCAGAAGAAATAGGAAAAAAATCTGGAGCAACAGCTACAGCTATTAATGAAGGATTAGCTGCAGCTATTGGTGCAGGGTTACCTATTGCAGAACCAAATGGAATTATGATAATTGATATTGGTGCAGGATCAACAGATCTGGTTATTATCTCCTTAGGAGGAATAACAGATATTCGGACTGTTAGATGGGGTGGAGACGATATTGATAATAATATTGTAAATCTTACTAAAGAAAAATTCAATGTTGAAATAGGAATTCATGAAGCAGAAAAAGCTAAAGTTAATGTTGGATTAATAAAAAATAGTAAAGACTTAGAAAATCTAACCATAGAAATTATAGGAAAATCTTCTGAAACAAATCGCCCCAAAAAAATTGTAATTGATTCTAATATAGTATCAGAAGCTGTAGAACCTGTAATTGTAGAAATAATTACGGCATTAAATCTCGTTTTAGAAAAATTATCTCCAGAATTAATATCTGGTGTATATCACAACACATTAGCTGTTGGTGGTGGTTCACAACTAAGAGGTCTTAAAGAAAGAATTTGTGATGAGTTTTCAATCCCAGTTCAGATTTCTGAAGATCCGATGACTGTTGTAGCAAAAGGATCAGCTATTGTAGCAGCTGAACCAAGTGCATTAGACCCTGAAGTTAGATTAGCAGGTTTTAAATAATTACAACATTTATATTGAAAATTTTTTTTTATTTGAAATTTAATTTCAACTTAGAAGAAATTGTTCTTCGTTTAAAAATCTCTGATTTTTTACTACTTTTAAAATTTTTTTTATTGTTGAAAATTTATTTTTTAAAATTTTTATAATTAAACTTCAAGATTTTACCTTTTTTAATTTTATTTATTATCCATATATTACTTCTCATATATTAATAATTCAATATTATTAAATATTTTGCTTAAATTATATTAAAGAAATTCAATGATTAAAATTAAAACAAATACAATATTGTCATTATTATGAACATTTTAGGTATTGATGAAGCAGGACGTGGAGCAGTCATAGGCTCTTTATTTGTGGCTGGAATAATTATTCCCCAAGAAAAAGAAGTGATGCTTGAAAGAATGGGTGTTAAAGATTCCAAAAGACTAACTCCTCAAAGAAGAAAAGTTTTAGCTCGAAAACTAAAAAAAATGTTTGAATATCAAATTATTGAAATAACAGCTGTAGACATAGATAAATTAAGAGAAAGTATTAGCTTAAATAATATTGAAGAAATAGCTGTTGGGAAATTAATCAAACAATTAAATGTTTATCATTACAATAAAATTATTCTTGATTGTTTTGATGTTAATCCTAAAAGAGCTGAAAATAAATGTAAATCTTTCATTGATGATAAATCAACTGATGTTGAAATTGTAGCTGAACATAAGGCAGATGATAACTACATTCCAGTTTCAGCAGCATCAATACTTGCAAAAGAAAGAAGAGATGAAAGTATTGAAGATTTAAAAAAAGAGTATAGGAAAATAGGAGATATGGGTTCAGGTTATCCAAGTGATCCAAAAACAAAATCCTTTTTAAAGAAATATAAATACAACGAACTCCCAAACACAATTAGAAAATCATGGAAACCCATTGAATCCCTTAAAAATCAGGACCCAGTTGATTAATCATTTAAATTTTCAAACACGAAAAGTATTATCTCCTAAAAAAAACATGTAATATAATATAAAAACTATTAATGCGATTAATATAATCAATACAATAACTTTAATAAATAATGAATCTTCATTTTTACTTGCACTAAGTTCTTCATAGATCTTAGGTTCTTTATAACTATTATCAAAGTTTTTTTGTGATTTTAACTTATTTTTATATTGCGAGTTCTTTTTATTAAACACTGATCTACTATGAAGTGGTATTTCATCGTTTAATAATGTTTTTTCATTTAAATCTGAGGTTTTTTCGTTAGTCTCAGATGATTTTAGAGAATCTATTGTTTTATTTGAAAGAGTAGATTTAATATTAAGACCACGTTTTTCCTCTTCATCTATTTTATTTGTTGGTTTGTTTATTTTATCATGTTTTTCACCATTATTTACTCTATATGCTATTTTATCATTTTTTTTACTGTTTTTATTATCTGTTTTTAGAATATTCGGATCTTTTTCCAGATTTGTTGTTATGGATCCATGTTTTTGTTCATAACCCTTTAATTGGTCTTTTAAAGAGAGTTTATAACTATCTTTTTTAGTTTCTTTTTCATCATAATATAAATCTTCTAGATATTTTTCATATTTTTTTTCTGTCTCAACATTATTAACGTCATCGTTTTGTTCTATTTCTATTGTACTATTGTCTTCAGTTGAGTCTTTTTTATAATCTAAAATAGAGTCTTCCACGGTTATTTCTGGGTTATTTTCAATAACAACTTCATTATAATCATCTTTATTAGATTCTTCCCCTATTCCATTATTATTTTCAGTCTTATGAATTGAAACATCCCCCACTTCTTCATCTGATAAATTTTCAATTGATGATAAGACTTTTATTGCACAACTTTGACAATATAAATCATTGCCAATTTGTATATTATGATCATCATGTACTGGTTTATTACAAACAGAACAGTTTTGTACTGATTCTCTATCTAAATGATTTTCATGGTCCATATTTACTTTTCTACACTACTTATATTATTTATTATTATAAAATAATTTAAAATAATGATTACTTAAAAAATTATTTCAATAATTATAATAAAAAATCCTAAAAAATTCTAAAGTCCAGAGCATTATAATAAAAAGTTGTAAAAAGGCTAGGCTTCGATTGGGTTTAATATTAATCAGTTATTCATATACTAATTAAGGCCATGTCAGAATTTTTGGGGTTTTAACCTCTTTAACTTTATCTTTAAGTATTTGGGGCCAATTTTCTCTATCAAAACCTTTTTGAGCTAAAAATCCAAATGTCCATCTTGTTAATCCAAATCCAGTGCAACCTGTCCATATTTTATCTTTATGTGCTTCTTTAATAGAAAATCCTTGAATAAAATGGGTTCCATGATTATTTACAGAGGTAACAGATACTCCTTTATCTTGACCAGGGATTTTAAGTCGCATTTCATATTTTGGAACATCTGGAAATTCAATGCCTCTATTTTCAGTCTTTCTACCTTCAAGATAAAATGGATCATCACCAATTTCAGTATACCATTCAAGTTCTAACTCATTTGCTAATTTCTGAGCCATTTGAAGTGTTTTATCCCTTATTTCATTTGTTTGTTCTGGTGTTCCTAACCATACAGCTTCTATTCTTTGAAATTCATTAACTCTATCTATTCCTTTCGCTCCTCCAGATTCCCACCTATAAGTCCAGCCACTTCTATCATATAATTTTATTGGAAGCTCTTTTCTATCAATGACTTCATGGGATAAAAACTCATAAAATGGTTCACATTGTGCGGCAGCCATGACATAATTTGGGTCTTTTAAACCTTTTTTAAGTAAATCTATTGGGATTTCATGAGTAATGGATAATTCGTTTTTAAATTTAGTAAAAAGTTCGGGGTCTCTTTTTGGTGCACTACAATAGTACATGCCTTCGGGTAATCCTTCAAGATATCTCATTTTTTTTAGAGTATTAAATGGAATTAATTTTGGAAATAATGCTTCATAAAAACCTAATGGTTCAATAATCCTTTCTATAAATAATTGTTCAAATCCTCTTTGTAAGGCAGTTATTTTTGCACCATAAAACCATTGACCTCGACCTGGAAATTCTTTAATCCATCCTAATTTTTTAGCTGTTTCAGTAACATCCCCCTTAAAGTAATTTTTAAATTTAGGACTTTCTTCAACTATATCTCCCGGGTTATATTTAGTTACAACCGTGTCAGTTAAATCCTTATCTTCATCAGTTATATTTATGCCTACAGAATCTTTTTCACTGACCACTCTTTTTATAACTCGATTAACAACCTGTTTTTTAATATTAGATTCATCAATGTCCTTTAAAATAATTGTTACATTATTCTCATCTTCTTTAAAATCATGAATTTGTGGAATTTCCTTAGCAATTGCTAAATCTACATTATACTTAATTTTAGGAATTTTTATCTGATAAATATTAATATGAAGATGTCTAACTCCTAAGTGATATTTTTTACCAAGTAGTTCAGATAAAGGGTTTTTAAGTCTAAGTAATCCATCATGGGAGCGAACTTTAGGTCCAGATTCAATTTTTAAGTTTAAAACATTTTCATCAAAGTTGTAATCAGTTATACTTGCACCTTTATCCTCTTCACCTGCTTGAGTTCCTTTAACTAAAATTTTTTCATTTGCTTCTTGGATAAATTTCTCTATATCCTCTTTTGCTTCTTCTATGTTTTTATTAAATGTAATTGTTCCTTCAAGTAAAAATTTCATTTTTTCACCATGACTTTATTTCAATACTGTTTTAATTAATATCGTTTAACACTAATCCATATCCGTTTAATTTAATATTCAGCTTAATATAGAAAAATTTCTTATATATTATTTATAAATCTGCATATTATTTATTCCTACATTTACTTATTTAAATTAGATTCTAAAATTTTTTCAATTGTTAATTCTGAAAAAATTAAATCATCTATTGTAGATAAAAATGTTCCTAATGAATTCGAGCTAATATTAAAATCAACAATGTTATCTCTAATTGATGATTGTACAAATCCATGATTATCTACTTCAAGAGATTTAAAAGTTATTTCTGCTTTCTTTGTTTCTTTATATTTAACTTGAACTTCAGCTTCAATTTTCATACTATTTCCTTAATTAGA
>JAITXE010000011.1 GCA_031284925.1 Methanobrevibacter sp. | reverse complement strand
TATGAAGCACCATCACTTGTAGATATTACTTCTGCTCAAGTATCAGGAGTATCCTATAAAACCATTGGTGAAGCAGGATTAGAATACTTAGAAGAATTATCCAATGATAAAAATAAATCCTTAAAACATGTTTAATGTCTATTAAATATTATTAGTTAACATGTTTCCTTTTGCAATGATAAGTATAATGAGCATAAATTATTAATATTAAGTTAATTATTATAAAAGTAAATGATTTTATCTTTAAAACAGAGAAAAACTTTAAAATATTGCTATTTAATGAATTATACTATCAATTATTACTAAAATGTTGGTATTTACTATATTTATACTAACTTTTACTTAAATACTAGTGTTATTAAAGTATAATACTGATATTATTAATTTAAACATTGTCTATATTACCTGTATTAATTCCTGTTTTTTTCACTTTTTCCATTCTTTCTATAATCTTTTCAATTTTTATTCCTTCAAAAGCAGATATTTCAATTGTATTTTCATAAATTTCTTTATATTTTTTAAGAGTTTCTTTTTTATCTTCATTATTTTCTATTAAGTCTATTTTATTAAAGACTATGATAATTTCTTTTTTAAAGATTTTATTTATTTCATTTAAAAGATTTTCCTGATTTTCAAGAAGGTATCCTGAAGTTTCAGAGATATCAAATATAAAAAGTATTGAATCAGCTAAATGTTCAAGTGCTAAAATAGCATTTAATTCTATATTATTCATTTTCCCAATGGGTCTATCTAATAATCCTGGAGTGTCAATAATCTGGAAATGTTTCCAATTTCTTTCAAAATGCCCTATTTGTATGCCTTTTGTTGTAAATGGATAATCTGCTACTCGTGGTTCAGCATCAGTAACTTGTCTAAGGAGTGTTGATTTTCCAACATTTGGAAAACCCGCAATAACAATTGTAGTGGCTTCAAAGTTGATTGTTGGCATGTTTCTCAGTTTAGCTTTTCCATAATCTAAGAAATCAAGGTCTTCACTGATTTTCTTTACAACTGATGCTAAACGTCCATATAATTGTTTTTGAAGATTGCTTGCATTCTCAGGAGCTGATCTTCTTATTTTCCCAGTGTAGTCTTTTTCAAGTTGGGTTATTATTCCATAAGCCCAGTTAAGTGCACCTAAGGATTGTTTCATCTTATCCACACTTACTGTTATGTCAATATAATCTTGATAAAATTCTGGAAGGGATTCTATATCGGGGACACGATTTAAAATCATTAATAATTTCTCTTTAACTACTTGGCATGCTGTTGTAATACGAGCCTCTTCAATTTTCTTTGATTTAAGATGTCTTGGAATTTTTGAAGTTCTCACATTATTTGCTGCTTTTTTTGCTCTTCTAAATCCTTTATCTAAAAGTTCATCTGGTGTTGGTATTGTTGGTATAATCATTTTTTCCACTTTCTAACAGCTATTGCTGTAATTAATATATCTTATAATCTACTTATTTTTATAATTCTCTTCTTTAAAGATTTGTCCTTGGAATGTGTAAACTGTTACTTCATTATTTAACCAACACTCGTAATTTAAACCTGCCTTTAAACATGTCTGTGATAAAAATGTTTCACTATTCATATCATTTTCAGGAGCTACTTGTGGAAGGAGTAAACCTCTATTATAACCTAATTCAATGATTAATCCATCTCTTCCAATAACTATTTCATTAGGATAATCTTTAGGATTATTTACTCTAAGTATTTCTGGTTTTGTAAGTACACTAACCTCTACTTCAACTTCTTCAAATTCATCTATAGATAGTTTATTAAATCGTGGATCATCAGTTGCTGCACTTATTGCAGTTTTTATAACTGTATCTAAGAGAGGATAAACAGGTTCAGGATATCCAATGCATCCCTTTAATTGTTGATTCTTATTTAAGGTTACAAAAACTCCTAATTTTTCTTTTAAATCTTTTTTTGCATTTTCAGTAGCAAAAATCACTTCTCCACTTTTTAAGTATGTTTTAATGGCATTTTTTGCAAGGTTTATTAAAAATTCGCCATCTTTTTCATTTAACATTATTATTCTCCATGGAGTATTAATTAATATTTGTAGTGGGTTGTAAAATTAGTTTTTTTAAAATGAAAACTGTTTTTAGACTTTAATATAGGCTTCCACATAATTATTTTTTCGAAAATATTAATTTGCTTAAATTAATCATTTATTCCACATTGTTTAATAATTAAAAGATATATTAATTTATAATAGACTTGCTAAACAATATAATATTAATTCTTAAATTATTAAATCAATGGTTTTCAATGATAAATCCAAATAAAACATTTATTCAATGAAAGTATCTTTTATGTTACTTTAATTTTTATTTAATTAATTAAAATTCTTTTTAAATTAAAATAAAATCTTTTTATTTATTTAAACTATAAATAAATTGATTTAATATAAAATAGAATTTCTAAAAAAAATAATCGCGTGGAAACCTCTAATAATTTAATTTTGTGGTCTGTAAAATCACATTTTATATATTTATTTTTGAATATATTATCTATTTGTCATTTGATATATAATTTAATTTATTATTTAAAAATAAATATAAAAAATTTGTAATAAATATAAAATATATTAAAATAAGAATAATGATTATTTAAAAAACAATATCTAATAATAAATATATCAATTGATTTTTGATTATTAAAAATAGTGGGGAATAATAATGATATTAGTAAATGAGAATACAAAATGTTTAGTTCAGGGAATTACTGGAAAAGAAGGTTCTTTTCATACAGAACAGATGTTAAAATATAATACTAAAATTGTTGCTGGTGTAACTCCTGGAAAAGGAGGTCAAACTTTTAAAGGAGTGCCTGTATTTAATACAATTGAAGAAGCTAAAGAAAATGTGGAAATAAACACATCAGTTATATTTGTTCCTTCTTCATTTGCTAAAGATGCTGTTTTTGAATCTATAAAATATTTAGATCTTGTTATCATTATCACAGAACATATCCCAGCTCATGATTCTATGGAAATAATAGAATATGCTAAAAGATGTAATACTCAGGTAATTGGACCAAATACTCCAGGAATTATATCTCCTGGTGTTGGAAAAATTGGAATAATGCCCACTCATATATTTTCTAAAGGTAATGTAGGTGTAATTTCACGAAGTGGAACTCTAACTTATGAAATTGCAACTCAACTTACAACAGCGGGTATTGGTCAAAGTACATGTTTAGGTATTGGGGGAGATTCTGTTATTGGGACTGATTATTCTAAAATACTTGAAGAATTCGAAAATGATGAACAGACAGATTATATAGTTATGATTGGTGAAATTGGTGGTAGTGCTGAGGAAATAGCTGCAGAATACATTAAAGATAATATTTCTAAGCCAGTAATATCATATATTGCTGGTATAACAGCACCACCTGGTAAAAGAATGGGACATGCAGGGGCAATAATTGAAGGTAAACAAGGCACAGCTAAAAATAAAAAAGAAACTCTTAGAAATGCTGGTGTAGATGTGGTAGAAACACCTTCTCAAATGGTTAATATTATTAAAGAATTAGAAAAATCTTAAAAGTTCAGTGATTTTATGCAAAAAGATGATGCAATTAAAAAACTTGGAAATGGTGAAATTAAATTATATGAAATTGACAAACTATTTTCAAGTACAGACGCAACAAATATTAGAAGAGAGCATATAAAGAGAATTAAAGGAATCAGCCTAGAAAACATTTCTAAATACAGTTTAAATATGGAGAAAGCAAGCCAGAAAAATATTGAAAATTCAATAGGAACCGTTCAAATACCTTTAGGAGTAACTGGTCCTTTAAAAATAAGTGGGAAACATGCCAATGGAGAGTTTCATATACCTATTGCAACATCTGAAGGGGCGCTAGTTGCTTCAGTAAATAGAGGTTGTTCTGTTATAAGTAAGTCTGGTGGAGTTAATACTGTAATTATTGCTGATAAAATGACTCGAGCACCTGTAATACAGACAAATTCTATTCAAGAGTCACTTAAACTTAAAAATTGGATTGAAAATAATTTTTCACGATTAAAAGAAGTAGCTGAAAGTACCACTTCGCACGGTAAACTTATAAAAATAGACCCAATTTTAATTGCTGGAAATTATGTTTATCCTCGTTTTAATTACTCCGCTGGGGATAGTATGGGTATGAACATGGTTACAATAGCTACTGAAAAAGTTTTAGAGCTTTTAGAAAAAGAAACAGATGCAGATGTGGTTTCATTAAGTGCTAATGTTTGTGTTGATAAAAAACCAGCATACATGAATATAATTGAAGGTAGAGGTAAAAGTTTAATGGCCGATGTACTTATTCCTAAAGAAATAGTTAAAGATAAGTTAAAAACCACTGCAAAAAGTATAGAACATGTTAATACTGTGAAAAATCTAATTGGTTCGGCTATTTCTGGAAGTATGGGATTTAATGCACATTATGCTAATATAATAGGTGGTTTATTCTTAGCAACAGGACAAGATATTGCACATGTTGTTGAAGGAAGTCTTGGAATTACTACAGCAGAAAATAGGGATGGAGATCTATATTTTTCAGTAAACATACCAGATCTGCCAATTGCAACTGTTGGTGGAGGAACCTCTCTTGAAACTGCAAGAGAATCTTTAGAAATATTAGGTGTTTATGGATCTGGAAAAGTAGAAAAATTTGGTGAAATTGTTATAGCTACTGTTTTAGCTGGTGAACTTTCTTTAATGGCAGCACTTTCAGCAGGACACCTTGCAAAGGCTCATAAGACTCATGGAAGGACTAACTCACAATAATAACAAATGAGTTAATTTTTTCCGTATTGAACAGATTCAGGATTTCTTCCCATTTCTAGAATGAATTTATTTACTCGTTCAATCATTTTACAATAATCATCATGATGTATTTTTTTATTATTAACTTGAGCATATTCTGGCATTTCACCATTTTCATTTTTAAAATCAATTATGCTATTAACCATTTCTCTATATTCATTTAATGTCAAACACTTCATAAATAACGCCTAAGATTATTTTCAGAATATTAAAATTTTGGTTATTAATTAATTTTATTTATTTTTTGTACTATATAAAATGTTCGATTATTTGATTTAATGGTACTATTGTTTTATATTGTAGGAAATTCATATCATAGTCTAAAATATTAGTAAAACTGAAAAAGATGGAGCCAATTATTTAATATATCTTTTTCAAGGTAACTTTTTAAAAGTAAAAAATATAACTCAATAAAATTTAATAATTCAACTTAATGATGGCAATGTAAACTACTTGTGTGAGATTTTTCATTTTAGAAATTAAAATCATATCTAAAAGAACTAATTAGATAGATATGAACTAAATGTTTTTATGGGTAAACTGATTTTTGAAATTTGAAAAACCACATGAATTTTTACAGTACCCTTTTTTTACTAAAACACCATAATCATGCATTTATACATGAAAATAGAATTTTTCTTAATCATTCTTAACATTTATCAGACACATTACTATATAAACTCCACATGACACGATTATAGTCTTATTTAAACTGTTAAATTTGATATTTAATTAATAAATATAACTGGAGGTTAATAAAAAAATAAATAATCATGTTTCGTTAAATCTAAATAAAATGAAAATTGATAAAAGTTTCTAATAAGAAAAGGAGATTAGCCATGATTTATAAGGATATTTATATAGATAATAATGAAGATAGTGTACTAATTAAAGATGTTGCATTGATAAAAGCATCAAGATATAGGAATTCTGTTTTATTCTCAATAGGTGATAAAATTAAAACACCATCTGAGATATCTAAAGAAATAAATATTCAAATTAATCATGTGAGCAAAGTTCTTAAGGAATTGAAAAATGAAAAAATTGTAGTGTGTTTAAATGAAGAAAATTTTAAAGGAAGACTATATAAACTTACCAATTATGGAGAGGATATTTTAAATTTTATAAAACTCTATTAAAATAGTAAATTATCTGATTTAAAGTGTTTAAGGCTATTGTTATAACAATTTAACTATTAAATCAAAAGTTTTTTGAATTTCAGATGTTTTAATTACAGAACCTTGAGAAAGGTTTTCTCTTCCACCACCATCACCACCAAATTCTGTAGTTATCTTTTTGATAATAATATTTGATTTAAATCCATTTTCAATGGCTGTTTTAGATGATGATACTACAATCTTTCCAAGTGGGTTTGCAAGAATCACAAGGTCTGCTTTATTTTCATCTGTTAAATCTGTAGCTATTTTTTGCAGTTGATTAATATCTAAATCTAAAAGACTTGAAAGGATATTTAAGTCTTTAAATTCAAAAATATTGCTTTCCAGGTCTTTAACTTTAAGTTTGGCTTTTTCAGATTTTAATTTTTCAACTTCATTTTTAAAAGATTTCCATTCGTTAAAGAATCTATTGCAAGTTTTAGGAAGTATATCCTTATTAACTTTAAAAACATCACTACTTTCTCTTAAATATTTATTATTGTCCTGCATTGATTTAATTGCAGCTGTTCCTGCTGAGAAATCTATTCTTTCCACACCATCTTGAATTCTTTCAGTTTTATTAATTTTTATAAGACCTATTTCACCTGTTTTAAGAACATGAGTTCCACCACAAGCTTGCACATCTATAAATTCATTGTTAAATTTACATATTTTAACAACTCTAATTGTTGCACCTGGAACCACCCCACCTTGATAAAGACTTAAGCCAAAAGATTTTTCTGCATCGTTTCTATCCATAAATTGAATGTCAACTGAGAAATTTTCCATGACATGTTCATTTGCTATTCTTTCAATATCATCAATTTGTGCTTGTGTAACATGTTTATAATGAGATAAGTCAATTCTAGAATGTTTTAATTCTTTTTGAGCACCAACTTGGTGAATATGAGAACCTAAAACTTTTTTAGATGCTGCTATTATAAGATGAGTTGCTGTATGATTTCTTGCTAATGTAATTCTTCTTGCCCAGTTTACAAATCCTTTAACATTAGAGCCAACAATATCTAAATCTTCATTAGTATTTATTTTATGTAGTACAATCTCATTAACCTTTTCAACATATTTAACATCTAATTTCAAACCGTTTTCAAGAATAATTTCTCCAATATCTGATGGTTGACCTCCACCTTCAGGATAAAAAGCTGTTTTATCTAAAATTAGGTATGAATCTCCTTTAATCTTTTCTATTGCGATAATTTTAGCTTTAAATTCAGATTTTTTAAAATCATCGTAGAAAATAAGTTCAGTTTTAGGATAATCAATATTTAAATTATCTTTTTCATTATTAATCTCTTCACCAACATGGGAATCAGCTATTAAACTAAAGAAGTTATCAGGAATATTCACCTTAAAATTATTATTTAAAGCTATTTCTTCAACTTTCTCAGGTGGCATACCATGAGCATCATAAAGATCCATGAGTGTTTTTGTTGGTATTTCCTTTTTATTTTCCTTTTGAAGTTTTTTAATTGATCTTTCAACTATTCTTTCTCCTTTTTCAATTGTCTTAAAATATCTTTCCTCTTCAAGTTTAGCAATATTTATGATAAGCTCTTCTTCAATATCATAAAAATTTGTTAAGAAATTTAGTTGAATTTTCATTATCTCTGAAAGAGAAAGTTTAAGATTAAGTTTTTTTATGAATCTAATTGTTCGTCTTATAATTAATCTTGCTAAATATCCTTCTTTAACATTAGAAGGAATGATTCCACCAGAAATCATAAAAGCTAAACATCTACTATGATCTGCAATAATATAAATTGCTTCCATTGGTTCTGTTGATTTCAATAATTCATCTATTGGTATGTTTAATTTCTTAGCAACTTTCTCTCTAAGTAATCTAATATCTGCAAAGGTTTCAATATCCATCATTCCAGCTAATTGAGCATTTGCAGATAAAATATTCTCACTAACATCAACACTTGCTATTTTTTTTAATTGATTAACTACTGGAGCAAAACAAGCATCATAAGCCGTGGGTGTACCTTGTGAGATCCATGATATTCTTTCTAATCCATATCCAGTATCAACTGTTTTAATTGCTGTTTCTTCTTTTTGACCATTGGGGAGAATTTTGTATTCCATGAAAACTAATGTAGCAAGTTCTACACCTCTTACACATACTTCATAACATGAACCTGCATTTCCACCACCTTCCCACCATGCATCTATAAAAGTGATTTCACTTGCATCTATTCCAATACTTAGGAAGAAATCATGACAAAGTTTTACTGTTTCATTTTTCCAATATATTTCATTGTTTTTACTATTAAAAGCATGATGAGCTCCCATTGTAAAACAAGTCATGTGTCTTCCAGTTCTACCAACATTATCAACATCATTTAAGCGAATTGATGGTTGTGCAATTGTAAGTGGATTTGCAGGAGGATCAATTAACCCTGATGTGACCCATGGTTGAAAACAATATATTGAAGCTCCAACTAAAAAAATATCATTTCTCCATCTCTTAGCAAGAACTGGATAAGGTGAAACAGGTGTATGCCCACGACTTTCAAAAAATTCAGTGAATATTTCTTGGATTTCATAGAGATTGTAGCTATTTTCTGTTGCAGGATTTCCAATAAAACTATACTCATCACAAGGAGCATCGCCACAGGTATTTCTATTAATCATTGACCAAAATTCTCTTTTGCAAGTTTTACACTTATACTTTTCATAGCCTAATTCTGTTAACATTATAATTCACAAATAATAGTTTTATAATATTAAAATTCTGATTTTTAATATTAATATTTAATAAGAAAAAGTATATTGATTTTAAATTCTTGTCCATGTTTTAAAAAAAGTATTATTATTAAAAGTAATGTAAAATTCCTAAATTTTTAAAAAATAAAATAAAATGGAGAAATCTCCAAGTCTATTTTCCTACATCTTCAAGGGCGGCTTCAATTTGTGCCATGATCTGCGAAGTTTTAAAGTGGTTTTGATCCATAGCACCAGATGGGCATGCACCTACACAAGTACCGCAACCTTTACATAAAGCAATGTTAACTTTGGCTTGCTCATCTTCAATAGTAATTGCAGTATATGGACATAAATCTACACATACTTCACATCCACCACAAATATTTTTATCTGTAGTAGCAATAATAGGTTCAATTTCCACTTCACCTTTAACCATTGGGATTGCAGCACGTGATGCAGCACCTGAACCCTGTGCAACAGCATCAGGAATATCCTTAGGGCCTTGTGAAACACCCGCAAGATATACTCCGTCTGTTAAAGTATCAACAGGTCTTAACTTAGGGTGAGCTTCCATTAAAAAGCCATCCGCACTTTTTGATAATCCTATTGTTTGTCTTAATGTTTCAGAACCTTCAGGTGGTATAAGTCCTACACTTAAAACAACTAAATCATATTCATATTCAGTTACTTTACCAAGTAATGTATCTTCAGATCTAACAGTTAAAGTTAAATCAGGATTTTCAATAACCTCAGCAGGTCTTCCTCTTGAAAACTTAATACCATATTTTTCCTGTGAATTTTTATAAAATTCTTCAAATCCTTTACCAAATGCTCTTATATCCATGTAATAAAGAGTTACATCAGTATCTGCTTCATGATCTATAATCAATTGAGCATTTTTCATTGAATACATACAGCAAACTCTTGAACAGTAAGGTTTACCTATTTGTTCATCTCTTGAACCAACACAATGTATAAATGCTACACGTTTAGGGGATTTATGATCAGATGGTTTTACAACATGTCCTTCAGTAGGTCCAGATGCATTAATCATCCTTTCAATTTCCATAGCTGTGATAACATTAGTAAATTGTCCATAACCATACTCAAGTTTTTCTGTAGGGTCATATGGATCATAACCAGTTGCTACAATAATTGTTCCAACATCAATATCGATGAATTCACTTTCTTGGTCATGTTTAACTGCTCCACGTTCACAGATTTGGTCACATAATTTACATTCAATACAATAGTTTTTATCTATAGTAGCACATAAAGGAACTGCTTGTGGGAAAGGAATATAAGCTGCCTTAACCATACCAATACCTTCATCAAAGTAGTTAGGCATTTCAATAGGGCAAACTTCAACACATGATCCACATCCAACACATGATTCTGGGTCAATATATCTTGGTTTCTTTTCTACTTTTACTTGGAAGTTTCCAATGTAACCATGTACTTCTCTAACTTCAGCATAGGTTAAAAGTTCGATATTTTCATGTTTACCTACATCCACCATTTTTGGAGCAAGAATACACATTGAACAATCTAATGTTGGGAATGTTTTATCCAATTGCCCCATTCTTCCACCAATAGTAGGATTTTTCTCAACTAAATAAGTTTTAAATCCCATATCACCTAAATCAAGAGCGGTTTGAATACCAGCTACTCCTCCACCGATAACTAGGGCTTGTTTGTTTACAGAAACTTTAGAAGCTTCTAATGGTTCAAGTAATCTTGCTTTAGCAATTGCCATTCTTGTTAAATCTTTTGCTTTTTCAGTAGCTTGATCAGGTTCACCCATGTGAACCCAAGAATCATGCTCTCTTAAATTAGCAAATTCAAATAAAAATTGGTTAAGACCAGCTTCTCTAACACATCTTCTAAATGTTGCTTCATGAAGTCTTGGGGAACATGCTGCAACAACAATTCTATTTAATCCAAATTCTTTAATATCCTCTTGGATTGACTGTTGTCCTGGGTCTGAACAATAATATTTATAATCTTTTGCTATAGCTACATTTGGTAGAGTTTTTGCATATTCTGCAACAGAAGGGACATCAACCACCCCTCCAATGTTTACACCGCAGTGGCAAACATAAACTCCAATTTTTGGTTCTTCGTTTGATACATCTCTTTCTTCTGTCATTAAATCGCCTTGTACAAGTTGTAATAAGTATCTAAAACTTTTTAAATGAAAAGTATTAGGTAGTCTAATATCTGCCACATGAGTATATAAATGTTTCTATTTTAAACTTAGAGTAAAACATTTATATAAGATTTATAATTTTTATTAAAATTCTTTTTTTCTAGTATCTATTTCCTTAATTACTTATTTATATAACTATTTTTAATATTTCTTTATTTATAAATAATTAGGTATTTTCTTTTTTAAATAATAATAATTATATTAAGTTATAATAAAAAATGGGTGATGATAGGTAATGATATAAAACTTAAAACTGTTGAGAGAAAAATAGAACTAGAAATTAAATTTACATCAAGCTTATAATCAATTGCCAGAATAAATGAAATAACTGCTGAAGGCATTGCAGATTGAAGAATGCCTACTTTAAATTCCATATCTCCTAAACCAAGGATTAAAATAAATATAAAAGCTATTGCAGGATAAATAATTAATTTAACCAACGATATGAAGCTTATAATTTTAATGTTATCTTTTATATTACTAAAATTAAAAGAAGCACCTAAAATAATCATTGCTAAAGGAACAGTTAAACCACCAATATCCCTCATGGTTTTCTCTAAAACATTACCCACACCAATATTAAGAATATTAAACACAACTGCAATAACAATCGCCCAAAGAATAGGGGATTTAAGAAAACTTTTCACAATATCCTTTCTATTTCCTCCAAAATTAATTATTAAAACCACATTAACAAGTAAAAAAACTAAAGGCATGGAAATATCAAAAAATACTGCCATTAAAAAAGCATCATTTCCAAAAATATTTAAAACAATTGGATATCCTAAATAAGCAGTATTACCTAAAATCATTGGTAAAAAAATATTTAATACTTTAGATTTAGATAGATTAAAAACTTTTAATATTAGAAAAGCAATTAAACCAATTAAAAAAAATACAAGTATTGGAATAACAGGCATTATAAATAATTTTGGAAAAAGAGCAACATCAATATTATATACTGCTTCAAAAATCATACACGGCATTGCAACATTTAATATTATTGTATTTAATGGTTTTAAATCGTCTGATTTTAAGACTTTCATTCTTTTTAAAGTGTAACCTAAAAAAATCATTAAAATAATGTATAAAAAAATATCTGAACTATTTTCCATGAAAATCATCACTATTATTATTTAAAATTAATACTCATTTAATAAACTATATCCTGTACATATTTAAAGATTTCAGTTTTTTTCCTTATTTATATCATTATCTATTCTTTTTTTGTTCTTAAAAAATATATATGTAAGGTAACAGCTATCCCCACAATTAAAAGAATAAGGATCATTAGAAGTTTTTGAAGATAAATCATTGAAATAATCAATGCTATCCATAAAAATAATACACTTCTAATTTTAACCTTAATTGGTACACCTACTTTGTTTCTATAGTTTTCAATATAGCTTCCAAAGTATTTATTTCTTAAAATCCATTCTTCCACCCTTTTTGAACTCTTTCCAAAACAAAATACTGAAATAATTACAAATGGAGTAGTTGGTAAAAGAGGAAGCACAATACCAATTGCACCTATTGAAAGAAAAATAGCACCTAAAACAAAACAAAATAATTTTTTAATCTTCATTTTTATTCTTCTTACTTAATGAATATTTTTTTTATTTTTCTAATATAATATATTATATTTATAAATTTTATAAGTATTATATAAACTATTATAAGAAAGTATTAATTAAATAATATGAAAATAGAATAACAACCAAGAAAAATAAAAAAACAAACTAATAATAATTCTGCTGAAGAAGTATTTAAATATACATGTGAAAATTAGTAGCAATGAAATACTCTTGAAACCATCTTTACCATTTTCATTCATGAATAATATAATTCATTGAAACATGTTAAAAATACGTGTCTAATGAAAATAGATGTTAAAATAGAATGAATTCTTAAATTATGATGATTACAAAGATGTATTTATTAAAAAAAGTAATTTCATGAGATTAAAGTTTTTATATTGAATAAATAATAACAAAATTTAGTTATTAAAAGAACATGACTATTATACTACTTCTAATTAATCAAATTGTGGGGATTTGAAATTTATTAGATGAATGAGTGAATTACCAATTACACAGTTTTTTAGTAGTATTATATTAATAGTCATGACTTAATTAACATGTACTTACATTAAATTCTTAGCTTAATATAAGATTGGTGGATAATTACTTATAGCAAAGAGTATGCTAGCTGTTAAAGCCATTAAGACTAAGAATATGCTAATGTAAGAGTAAATAATTCTTTTATCAATTGTGTGTAAATCAATTACATTTTCTTCTTTTTTTAAAAGATTTTTATTGTATACATTAATATTTTTCATTTTTATCACCTCTGAGAAAATAGTAAGTTTAGATTTTTATTTAAAGGAAATCCAAGAGAGAGCATTCCAAAACTAATATTTAGTAAAAATTCTTAAATTTTATTTAAATCACAGAACTTAAAATCTAAATTAAATAATAAATAAACATTAAATTCTATACTTAGTGATTTAAATTCATTCATGAAATAATTATTAACTTAATAATAATTATTATATTAAAAAATAGAATAATTTAGGACAAAATAAATTGAAAATTTTAAATATATTAATATTAAATAATCTAAAAGATTCAGGGAAATTATGAATAAAAAAAAACAATCATCAGATAATAAAGAAGAAAAATACCAATATTTTGATGTTACAGCAGATATAGGTTTTTATTCATTTGGTAAAACATTAGAAGAATCATTTGCAAATAGTGGATTTGCAATGTTTAATCTTATAACAGACACTAAAAAAGTTAAAGCATCTACAATTAAAAAAATAGTTGTTAAGTCTGAAGACCTTGTTTTATTACTCTACAATTATTTAGAAGAACTTTTATTTCTTCATGAAGTTGATTTTATATTATTTTCAAACTTTGAAATTAAAAATATTAATAAAAAGGAAAATGGTTATGAGTTAATTGCTGAAGTTGGAGGTGAGCAAATAAATTGGGATATTCATGAACGAAAATCTGAAATTAAGGCCATTACACTTCATCAAATGGAAGTAAAAAAAGATAAAGGAAAATATGTACTAAAAGTGATTTTAGATTTATAATTAATTGTAAGGAAAAATTTAATACATGAGATTAGTAAATAATAAATA